>JAWCRP010000066.1:0-6017 GCA_038869175.1 Candidatus Nitrosotenuis sp.
GATCTTTTTACTGTGGGTAAACAGACTTGCGGATCTGACAAATACTGCCTTTGCAGTTCGGCATCCATCACCGCATGTATCCAAACCCACTTTATTGCGCGGAACTCGTGTTTTGTTTGCAAACATGGCAGAAACAAGCGGCAAAAGCGCAGCACGTCCTCCATATGCAGTCTTACCATCAATAAACCAGAACATATCTAGTGCGCTGGAATCTAGAATTTGCTCACGCAATATCTGCCCAAACTCTGTGTAGTGGCCTACTAGGCAGATGTTGCCTCTTGCTAGCAAATCCACCATGGCGGCAAACTTGGTGCATAGATAACACTTGTTATCATATAGCATGATTGGAGCTAGTTTTTGCAGATCCATAATTACAAGTAGGCGTCATTGAGATTAAAATTTTCGGGAAATAGCTTTTTATTGAATCCAAAGACAGCCACAACTTATGAGCAGACTAATCTGCCAAATTTTGATTCTCGATAGACATGGGCCTAAATTATTATCAAATTAAAAAAAACGTCCGCAAGGCGCGCAAGCTTGTAATTCGTGCCACCTCTATTGCTGGCTCTGGACATCCTGGAGGATCGTTTTCCATGGCAGAGATAATGGGATGCCTTTTCTTCAAACACCTAAGATACGATCCAAAAAATCCCACATGGGAAGACCGTGACAAACTGGTTCTCTCCAAGGGTCACGCATCGCCAGGGTTGTTTTCAAACATGGCTCTTGCCGGCTACTTTGATGTTTCTGAGCTTGATACACTCAGACAGTTTGGTAGCAGATTACAGGGGCATCCGGACCTCAAGTGCCCTGGAGTTGAGTTTTGCGGCGGCTCGCTTGGCATAGGGCTGTCGTTCTCAATTGGTAGCGCACTTGCGGCAAGACTTGATGGCAAGACTACAAGAATCTTTACCGTAATGGGTGATGGCGAAACCGACGAAGGACAGGTCTGGGAGGCTGCTATGACTGGAGCAAAATACAAAGTGGACAATCTCACTGCGATTCTTGATAGGAACTTTATTCAGCAAGACTCTTACACGGAAAAGATCATGCCGCTCGATGAGGAGCTGGTGGGCGATGATCTGTCTGTGATGTGGAAGGATGCAAGTAGATGGAAGGTTGGGGATAAATGGAGATCGTTTGGATGGAATGTGATCGAAATTGACGGGCACAGGATAGAACAGATTGATTATGCAATAAAAAAAGCAGTTCAGACACGAGGAGTTCCGTCCATAATTGTCGCAAGAACAATCAAAGGCAAAGGTGTAGAACACATGGAGGACAATCCCAAATGGCACGGCCAGGCGCCAAAGAAAGAGTTTGTACCGATAATAGACCTTGAGATTGACTCACAAACTATGGTGGCCCCGTCCATAATTGCAGGTGATATGACTAACTTGGAAAACGAGGTAAAAAGATGCGCAAATGGAAGGGCAGACTATATCCATCTTGACGTAATGGATGGTGTGTTCGTTCCAAACAAAACATTTGATCATACAAAAATAAAAGAGCTCAGACCAATCACTACCATACCGTTTGATACTCATCTTATGATAAGTGAGCCGGTAAAGCATGTACGTGACTATGTTGATGCCGGCTCTGACATAATAACCGTGCATGCAGAGGTGTGTGATGAGTCAAGCTTTGGGCAAATATGCGACATCCTAAAGTCAAACCAGGTGGGAGTTGGACTTGCAATAAACCCGGAAACGGAACTTCCAGAATGGTCAACACAGTTCATTTCAAAGCTGGATCAGATAATTGTAATGTCTGTAGTTCCTGGCAAGTCAGGACAGAAATACATCGAGAGCACTCACGAGAAAACGCAGAGGCTCATCAGGATGCTAGCAGAGAACGGCTTTGATGGGTATGTGGAAGCAGATGGCGGGGTAACGCTTGATAATATTGGCACCTGTTTTGCTGATGGTGCAAGGGCGTTTGTTGGCGGGAGCGCAATAGTTGGACAGCAGGATGTACGCGGGGTGATCAGAGAATTTAGGAACAAACTGGCTTATGCAAGGCGCAAGATGTTGATTCAAAAAGCATTTGAGCTTGGGGGAAAAGACCTTGTGGCAAAGTGGATAGACTTGCACATAATTGGAGAGAAAAAGAACCAAATCATACAGATAGCAAAGGAGCTTGGCTATTCTTGAGCATAGGACAGATGACTGACATGAGGACGTCTTATGGAAAGACGCTAGTTGAGATCGGGGAGCGTGATGGCAATGTAGTGGTCTTGGGTGCGGATACTACTGATTCGTTAAAGACGGCAGACTTTGGCAAGAAATTTCCAGATAGGTTCTTCAACGTCGGAATAGCAGAGGCAAATCTGGTATCTGTTTCTGCCGGACTTGCACTTTCTGGTAAGACTGCGTTTGCAAGCACGTATGCGATATTTCTTCCAGGAAGATGTGTGGATCAAATTCGAAATGCAATTGCATATCCGTCGCCTCCAGGTAAAAAGGGCCTCAATGTAAAACTGGTTGTCTCCCATGGAGGAATATCAGTGGGAGCAGACGGCGGCTCACACCAACAGATCGAGGATATTGCAATCATGCGGGCAATTCCAAACTTTAACGTGTTCATTCCGGCAGATACAGTTTCTGTGGAAAAATTAACACGTCTTATGTCTCAAAGATACGGCCCATTCTACATGAGAATGGCCCGCTCTACTACTCCGGTGGTGCATGATGACTCACAAGAGTTTGAGACAGGAAAGGGAATTGTAATGAAGGATGGCTCTGATTGTACCATTGCAGCCTGCGGAATCACGGTAAAGATGGCACTTGATGCTGCAGATGTGCTAAAGCAGGAAGGAATATCCTGCAAAGTGATAGATATGTTTTCGATAAAGCCCATCGATGTTGAACTGATTGTAAAGTCAGCAAGGGAGACTGGATGTATTGTGACATGCGAGGAACACAACATAATGGGCGGATTTGGCTCCGCTGTGGCAGAGATTGTTTCTGAGACTTATCCAGTTCCAATAAAGCGCATTGGGGTGCAAGACAAGTTTGGCGAATCTGCACGCGACAGCGAGATATCCGCATTGCTTGAAAAGCATGGACTGACATCAATTAATATAGCAAACGCAGTTAAACAAACAATAGGCAGGAAAAGGCAATGAAGATTTTCTTAGATACCGCAAATCTACAGTCAATCAGAATGTATAATGACATGGGACTTCTTGATGGCATCACAACTAATCCATCTTTGCTGGCAAAGGAAGGAGGAGACCCGCAAAAAGCAATGGAAGAGATTACAAGAATAATCAAAGGGGATGTCAGCTTAGAAGTGGTTGCAACGGATTATTCTGGAATGATGGACGAGGGCCGTAGACTAAAAAAATACGGGCAGAATGTGGTGGTGAAGGTGCCAATGACAGCAGATGGACTTAGGGCGTGTAAGAGTTTGGCGCAAGAGGGAATCCCAGTTAATGTCACGCTGATATTCTCTCCAAATCAAGCACTGCTTGCAGCAAAGGCTGGCGCAAAATATGTCAGCCCATTCATAGGACGGCTTGACGATATAGGGCAGGATGGGATGCAGTTGATTGCAGACATAAAGCAAATGTTCTCAAATTATGAATTTAAGACGCAGATACTGGTGGCAAGTGTTCGTCACCCAATGCATGTAGTTGATGCCGCAAAAATAGGAGCAGATGTGGTAACGTTGCCGCCAGATGTTCTTGGCAAGATGTTAAAGCACCCGCTTACGGACATTGGACTGAAAAATTTTCTTGCTGACTGGGAAAAGCTACAATCTGGCAAAAACTAATTCTCATAAAAACAAAATAAAGAAGAGTGGTGGGCTTAGCCCTCGCGTATCTTGTACTTTACCTTGGAGATATCAAACTCTTTTGTAATCTGGGTTTTGTTGTCTGCATTGCCTGCATCAACTATGTGGATGGTCATGGTGGCAGTATCGGAATTCTCATCTTTGTCCATTGACACCAGAGTCCATGCGAGGAATTTATCGCCGTTCTCATTTGATACGATGCCAATGCTTGCCTTCACTGCATCAATTCCGTTGGCTGCTTCGCTTAGTGAGACTGTTATCTTGTCCTTCAACGCAGTCTTGTCGGTGTCTGCAGTTAACGGTATGCTGCCTACGAAACCGTCGACCTGTACTGCATGAAATTTGTGGTATTTTACACCATCCTTTGCGAACTGTTTTTTCACATCAGATTCAGCAAGCGCGTACGGTGCTGCTACAACTACCATGACTGCTACAGCTGCAACCAAGACCAGTATTGCATACTTTTTTGTATTCATTATGCGAATTTGTCAACTTTGTATTAAAACAGTTATTCACTATTGACACGTAACAAAGTTACGTGTGGTAATCAGATAAAATGTATCAAAAAGGAATGAATCTTTCCACATCAGTTCATCTGTATGGAGGGAAAGTGTTTCAGTTTTTGTGCTTATGCAATCTCTGCAGTAGCAAAACGTCTGCCAACTTGTGTGATCTTGACTTTAGTCTCTTGACCAGGCTGTCCGCCTTTCACAAATATGACGAATCCGTCTATTCTTGCTATTCCGTCTCCCTGTCTGCTTGTTTCGGTTATGGATACGTCGTATTCCTTACCAGTTTCTACTGGTTTTGGAGTATCGTCAAACTGTCTGTCGTTAAAACGTCTGCCGCCTCTGTACCCGCCGCCGAACCTTCGATTTGGTCGATCGGAACTGTCGTTATAGCTCATTCTTACACCACCTTTTCGCTATTTCTGCTTGGACGGGCTCTAATATATGCTAATTTGCTCAATCTGAGCACGTAATGCGTCAAAAGTTCTGCATTGTGGTAAGTATGTGATTTTTACATCTGGTGCCTGTTTGTCATGCCGACTGTTGAGGAATTTGCACCTTTTGTCGTCAAGTTTTCACTGTCAGAATAATCTGCAATATATATGTAAAATGTGTAGTATTGGTATGGTAAACTCAACTCTACATGTCTTTGGCGTAAAAGATGCAGTATCTAATGTGGCGCTTAGTCTGGCAAGTAGTGCTAGCAGGATTTACTGGTGATAATAATGCCCAAAGCATACATTCTAATCAATTGCGACCTAGGATACGAAGATGAAGTGATAGGATATGTAAAATCAATACGAGGTATCTGTGAGGTTCAAGGCGTCTTTGGAGCCTATGATGTGGTTGTCAAGATTGAAACATTCTCAAATGATGAAATGGAATATGCTGTTGCAAAAATTAGAAAGTTTGAAAGGATAAGATCTACTCTGACACTGCCGGTAATAGAGGGGCAGGGAGACTAAATCTACTCGTACAACATTAGTTTCTTTTCTTCAAGTAGCGAGTGAAGATTATTTACGGAACGGTACACATCGCTTTCCTTTTTTGCCCCCGTGCAGACAAGCTTGCCTGAAGCGAAGAGTAGTATGACTGTCTTTGGATCAAGCATTCTGTGGATTAATCCTGGAAATTGCTCTGGCTCATACATGCTTCTTGGAAGAGTTCGTGCTGCATGCTCAAGGTGAATTTTCCCACCCAAGTTGATGGCTGCAACAATATTCTGTACTGCAATCTCTGCATCATTTTTTATTTTGATGCCTCCCTTGCGCAGCTTTTGTACTACTGTTTGAACAGCTTTTACTGCCATCTCTTCTGATTTGGCCCCGGTGCAGACCATCTTGCCTGTTCTGAAAATCAACGTTGCAGTTCTTGGCGTCTTGAGCCGGAACACAAGTCCTGGAAACTGATCTGGGTGATATTCGGTATCTGGGAATTTTTTTGTCACCTCGTTTAGGTCAATCTTCTGGTCTACTGATGCGGAGGCAACTACGTTCTCTATGCTTATGATGGGCTTTGTCTGTGGCAATTGCCGTTTTTAAATACTGCCTTTATATATACACATAGACTCACTTCTGTTAACTTCCTAGAGGTTGAGCCTTGAATCTTCTTCGTGTCAAGTTTTGGGGGAGTGATGGTGGTCTAAAATGCTGGACTTTACCTTCGAGGTTTTCTTGGTTTTTTACGTGTTTATGTTAGTGCTATCTTTTA
>JAWCRP010000067.1:0-5910 GCA_038869175.1 Candidatus Nitrosotenuis sp.
CTTCGTGCCCATGTTCTAGTAACACCGAGTTGACCATCTCACGTATGAGTGAGCCCGTAAGGTATGTAGTCTGGTACTTGTAAATGCGGTTTTCTACTTCTTCTGTGATTTTCTGCGCAAGCTCAAGCGGTAGACTGCCTTCCCGGACTAGCGACTGGATTATTTTGTGTGAATTAAATTCCTCTATTGATTCATGCGAGGTTCGTACGTACATCTTACCAGACTCAATTATGGAGCGTTCCTCAATTTGCCTAGCAAGGCTCAGGACAAGCTTGCCGAGATTCGTGATTGTGTAACGCCTTTCAGATTTGTTTAGTGCAACTAGTGACTGTCTTAGTAATTTTCTTAGGTGATATGCAAACTTGCCGCTTTCCTTCTTTGATTTAAATCCAGCCAGTGACTTTAGTTCAGAGTATGTTAGCGGGCCTTTGGAGTTTAGAATTCGAAGTATGTCAATTCTGTTTGGGCTTGCCATGACAGAAAAGATCATTCTAACGCGCTTTGATGTAGATTGTAGGATACCGCCAGATTTTTTTGAATCAGTAGATCCAGTAGTAACCTCCATACTCATGCATATGCGTACAGATCAGGAGTAAATAAGATTTATGACGTCATTGACAGTGGGTTTATTGATCAGCTCTTCTGTACTTCGACTGAAAATTCTGATGTAGCGAGGGTTTGTCCACATGAGGGGCATTTATTGTTATAATGTTTCATTACGTCTTTGATCGACTTGAGCATCTTCATGTTGGAGATCTTGGCTCCACATTTACCACAAACTACCTCTACTGACAACAAGTGAATGTCTTTGCAAAATTATTAAAGAATCTTTTTTGAAAATAGTTAATTACTTGCTAAATTGATTTTACTGCTTTTCCAGAATGATCCCGCGATCATCGTACCCAACAATCTTAACTTTTGAGCCCACAGGTAGCTGAGATGGATTCTGTATTCCCCCCATGAACCCTGAGACTCTCATATCATGTCCGTCCACATTCATCACCACCCACGCATATGGAGTGAACCTTTCAAACCCAGCAGGAGGTACTGTTATTATGGTGTATGTGGCTACCGTTCCGCTTCCTTCTATAAGCTGATTTTCAAATCCCTTGTTGCCACATTTTTGGCAAAAGTAAACGGTAGCAAGGTGCAGATAGCCGCACTTTGTACATTTTTTTACAAGTATCTTTCCTGATTTTGCTGCGTCTATGAACTCGTGTTTTTGAGATGACAATTTCTACACACTTTTGAATATATGAACGGCGCAGCTTGCCCCAGTTGCACCAAAATTATGCGTAAGTCCAATCTGCGCATCCTTTATGGTTCTTTCACCGGCCTTGCCTGTCAGTTGTTCAAACACTTCGGCGACTTGACCAACACCAGTTGCTCCGATTGGATGTCCTTTGGCCTTCAGTCCTCCAGACGGGTTTATTGGGATGTCACCGTTTCTTGCAGTTCTTCCTTCTCTGATGGCTTGAACTCCGGTTCCTTTCTCAAAGAATCCTAGATCTTCCGTGTCAACTATTTCTGCTATGGTAAAACAATCATGTACCTCTGCAAAATCAATGTCTTTTGGAGTTATGCCAGCCATTTTGTAGGCTGCTTCTGCTGCAATCTTGGTACTTGGGATTGTAGTCATGTGATCTCTACCTTGCAGGGTAGCAGGTGATCCCCCCCTTCCCGAGCCAATTACTTGGACATAATTCTTAGAGTGTTCTTTTGCAAACTTTTCATTGCATAATATGACTGCACTTGCTCCATCTGAAAATGGACAACAATCATAAAGTTTAAGCGGGCTTGCCACCACCGCCGACTTCATAACATCATCGACTGTTATTTTTTTCCGAAGATGTGCTTTTGGATTGAGCAGACCGTTCTCGTGATTTTTTACCGCGACAAGTGCAAGATCCTCTTCGGTTGCCTTAAATTCAGTCAAGTAAGCTCTTGCCATAGATGCAAAGAGACCAGGGAATGATGCACCTGCACCCCCCTCATAGAAGAAATCAGAACAATATGAAAAATATGTCGTAGTCCACTCGGTTCCTGTGTGAGTGACCTTTTCAACACCAGCTACCAGCACTGCATCGTAAAATCCCGCTGCAACATTAGCAAATGCTTCCCTAAACGAGACTGAACCGGATCCACATGCTGATTCGATTGAAAGCGACGGTTTTTCTGGAATTCCAAGGTTGCTCATAACGACAGGTCCTAGGTGAACCTGCTTGTCTGCTATGCCAAAGACGTTTGAGATGTAGCCTGCTTGGATCTCTTTTGGATCAATTCCTGCGCTTTCTATGGCCCCTACTGCCGCCTGGATTGTGATATCCGTTATACTGTCATCAAGTTTTCCGTATTTTGTGCTTCCAGCACCAAGAACACAAACCTTTTCCACAAATCTCAGTGACTAACGATCCCTATAAAATCCTTCAAGCAAAGTAGAGATGTTGAAAAGATCAGCTGCTGCACTTGTAGAAAAAATGCCAGCAATTAGAACCAATGTAAGGGTTACAAAGCGCCGAGTGAATTTGCTACTCTCCGAGATCAGACAATACTACGACAAAAACAGCTACCTATCATGGTCTGAAAGCAAAAGAAAATACATTGTTTTGGGATCAAATGAGCCAAAGAACGGGCTTGTTGTGTGTCCTAGCTGTAAGACAGGTAAGCTCATGGTGATACGATCAAGAAGAACAAAAAAGCGCTTCATGGGTTGCTCCAACTACTATAATGGGTGCAAGGCATCATCACCACTACTACAAAAGGCCATGTTACGCGCAACAAGAATTCAATGTAAGATGTGTGCTTGGCCGATAATAGTTTTCAGATATTCCAGAAAACAAAAATGGCTGCGACAGTGTGCCAATGTATTGTGCGAGAGTAGAAAGTCTAAGCTTTAAGATCAGCATAGATATCCGTACGTCTGTTTTTTAGAAGAGGCATCTTACGTCGGGTTTCTCTTACCTTATCAAGCGATATGTCTACTACGCCTATTCCTTGACGCTTTTTCATATCAAGAAGAATCTTTCCGTACGGGTCAACCACCAAACTCCGTCCACAGTAGATGTTACCAACCTGATCTGGAGCTACTACGTAGCAACCGTTTTCGATTGCGCGCGCTCTGTTGATTGTGATCCAATGTTCTTCCTTCATTTCGCCTTGAACCCAAGCAGATGGAGTTATCAGTATTTCCGATCCGGATGATGCAAGAGCACGCGACATCTCAGGAAAGCGCAGATCATAGCAGATCATCATGCCTATTTTTCCTATGCTTGTTCTTATTGGGGGTGCGATCTTGGAACCTGGGATTAGTTTTTTTGATTCTAAGAATCCGAGTGCATCGTACAGATGAATCTTTCTGTACACAGTTAACACTATACCTTTTTTCGATATCAGAAATGATGTGTCATACACTCGATCATTTTTTTTGCTTTTTTCGTAAAGCGTTCCGACTATCTGAATCGAGTTGGCTTTTGCTGCAGTTTTTATAGCATTAACAAAATTGCCATCCATACTCTCTGCCATGCTTGCAAGTTTCCTTGGAGATTGCCTAGATGTAGTGTAAAACATCATGAATTCAGGAAACGCTACTAATTCTGCGCCTTTTTTTGCTGATTCGGCAACGTAATTGATTATTTTTGCAAGATTCTTCTGCTTGTCTGTTGAGGCACGAAATTGTACCACGGCAACTCGCATGTGTGTACTAAAAAGAATGAAGATAAAAAGAATAGTTCTGCTCAGAAGAATGCATTACAGCGGTTTGCCCGCCATGTACCAGTTTTCTTTTGGATTATCCTCAAACACAACTATTACATGACTTTCCTTTGTTTTCAGTATTTCAACGGCCGACTTGGTTATCGCCCTTGCAAATTCTTCCTTTTGTTGTTGAGTTCTGCCAGGGTACATTGATACCGTAATTATTGGCATGAAACAGTCTTCTCTCCAAGGCATTTATGCTTTAGTAATCTCCCTTCCAGCCGTATCTTGTGCCATACATGTATTCTGAGCTATGAGATTTTTTGTACAAGTATCCTGTCGCAAGTCCAATAAGGAACCCACCTATGTGTGCAAGATATGCTACACCGCCCGTGCCAAAGCCAAAGCCGCCAATCAGAAATGGCAGAATATTTTGTATGAGAAACCAGAACGGCAAATACCATTTTGCTGGGATGTGAAGCATTCTCCAAAAGAACCCCATCATAAGGAATGTTGTGACTTTGGCCTTTGGGAACATTATCAGGTAGGCGCCAAGAACGCCAGATATCGCACCTGATGCACCAACAGCTGGAATTGGACTGTATGGATCGCCCAGTACATGTGCAAGACCGGCAACTACACCCCATGCAAGATAGATTCCAAGGTATTTGGCGCGACCAAATTTGTACTCTATGTTATCACCAAATATCCACAGAAACAACATGTTACCTCCAAGGTGTATTAGACCACCATGAAGAAACATTGAGCTTAGCAGTCCGGTCATCGGCATTTCAGGACATGCGATACGTATCTGTTGCATAGTGACAGATGTCTCTCCCATTATGCACGCCGGAACTGCACCCCAATTATAGAACAAAGCGGCAGCTCGACTGTTGCTAAATTCAAAGAACTGCCCTGTTACTGCGACCTCAAAGAAGAACACAATTACATTTATTGCAATTAGTGCATAGGTCACCTTTGGTTTGAATTCTGGAGGAACCGGGTTCTCATCTCGGATTGGAAACATTGCTGATCAATAACAATTCATGTTATAATAATCTCTGCCACCCCGGTTTTGTTTCATCAGCAGATGGTCAGAATCTATGACTTGAGCTTGATTATTCCATTGGTGATGAGATATTGGATTCCCTGCACAAAGTCGCTGTCAGTTATGGATCCTTCAGACCACCACTTTGCGTTGTTTTTTATCCATGGTGGAATGACGTTGTTGGCTGCCCCCGTTCCAGCAGAAGTTGGAGGAATCTTGATCACATTTTGATTGATGAGGTATTGGATTCCCTGCACAAAGTCGCTGTCAGTGATAGTTCCATCAGACCACCACTTTGCGTTGTTTTTTATCCATGGTGGGATGTTGATGGAGGGTTGTTTTTGACCGGCCGGTCCTATCTCTATTATTCCTTGCCCAATTCCTGCGTATTTTTGGTCAAGAGGCATCCCTTGCCCAAGTATGAGAACGCGCATTCTGTAAATATCCTGCGATGGAATTGCGATATTTTTTATCGAGATTCCCTCGCTTGCCAGAATTCCAGGCATTATAGGATCATTGCCGGTGTTTATTGTGATTTGTTTTCCATTATTATCAAGTATCTCATACCCATAATGAATGTCCTTTAGCAGTTTTCTATTGTTGTCAAAGAACGAGAATTCAAACGGTATTGTATCTCCTGCACCATAATTAGCAGGCCAAGAAACTTTGGCAATTGCACCAGAATCCAGTTTTATTTCAAGTGAGTTTGTGGTGGCGCTTCCTTGTGGCACTAACTCAAACTTCATGATATTTGATTTTTTCATTTCAGGGCTCTGAAGGTTGTTTATTCGCTCTAGTTCGACTCCAGTTACAAGAAAGTGTACCACATTGGAATCTTCGTATGAGTACGGATCGACTAATAATATTCTGTTGTCCACCTCAATTCCATTGACATACCCTCTGATCTCCTTCCCAGGTGCATACGGATCAAAACTCTTTGGCAGTCGGATTTCCTCATGAACTACTTGCACTTGCTGTACATACGACGGATCCCAATTAAACGGCATGTCAAATGTGATGGTGTTACGTGAGGAGTCGAATTTGAAATTGTCTACATGATCATAGTAGGTCTTGATGACTACTGGAATCTCCTGAGCTTGCGCCGTTTTAATGACAAAGTCCTGCTCCTGTGCAACACTGACGAATGTCTCAAACATGAGCGGTTGCGC
>JAWCRP010000068.1:0-5874 GCA_038869175.1 Candidatus Nitrosotenuis sp.
AATACGTGCTTGACTTTCTTGTAATGGTGGTGTCTCCATGAGAAGACAAGCTGAGCTTAACAGATTTGGCTATACCAAACTCGCACTGATTGGAAACACTATAGTCAGTCTTGGAATAATCATGGTTACTGCAGGCGGAAGCTGGGACATTACAAACCACATACTTAACAAACCAGAGACATTCTTTGCCCCACCCCACACCGTACTTTATTCAGGAGTTGCTGCTGCATTGTTTGGGTTTTTGATTTTGTATGTGGCCTGGAGAAACTCTGGAATGCCACAAAAACTGAAAAGTGGAATCAAAATCTCAGGTCTCGGAATAGGGCTACTGTTAATTGCAGGTCCTACCGACTTTTTATGGCATTCTCACTTTGGCCTTGATGGTCTTCTGAGCCCGCCTCACCTAGTGCTCATATCCGGCATGATCCTTTCGGCCGTTGGCGCACTGGTAAACTTGACACGATTTACAAGGCAATCTGGCAAACCCACATGGTTTGTGATCGTCATATCGCTAGTTCCTGTCTGGCTTTCAGTTACGGGCTTGTTCTACTCGTTTTCTCTTCCGTTCTCTGAGACCGATTATTTTGACTTTAATCCTCATCCTGTATTTGCAGCCATTTTTGCTTCCCTGTCATATCCGTTTCTTATATCAACAATTTTGGTTATGGCATCTATCCTATCTGGAAACAGATTTGGGGTGGCAAGCATGGCTGGCGGTTCTTATCTTGCAATAATGTCACTTACTGCGATATTGCCAAATCATTCCATCGCAGATACAATCCCGTTTTATTTTCTCAATGTCATTCCGATAGTTGTCGGTGATCTTGTGATCTCTGTGGGCAAAGGCACAAAAACGCCATACATTGCTGGAGCAATATTTGGGAGCTCGTTTTTTCTGATGTATTATCCGCTGATCACGTATACCTACAACGAGATTTTGTTTGAGAGGGTAATGTGGCCAAGCCTGACTGCCAAGGTGTACTTTGAGATGTTTCTACTAATTCTTCCAATATTGGCGTGTGTTGGTGCTTTAACAGGAGTTTTTGGCGCAAAATTTGCAAGAAAGATAGACAAAATTATGTAAAAATCGACCAAGCAGTGGCTACTTGAGGTTCAGCGGTATTGTAGCTGATCCCCATGGCTCCTTTACATTGAAGGTGTACTGCTTTTGAGGATCGAACACAAAATCAACATAGCTGCCATACCCTATCGCAGGCCCAAAGAGCATGTTGATGAACTTACTCTGACCTGGCTTTAAGACAATTTGACCGCTCGTAAAGTCCTGGGCTGAGTACTTGTAGGTAGTCTGCCCATCTGATACGTCATAATTGCATGCTGCAGGGCCAGTACAGAAAAGCGTCACGTTGTCTTTTGATCCAGTGTTTTCCACCAAAAATCTGAGGTTGACTAGATCGCTTTTTGCACTTTGTTCTACTGTTGCCCCTGCATAATAGAATGTAATTGGGCCTATCTGATGTTTAGTGGATTTTGTTTTGAATTGTTCTATTTCGTGTTTTGTCTTTATTTCTCGTTCGCACTGCATCTGTTCTCTTTGATTCGGTTTTTCTTGACAATACTTCAATTCATCTTCATATGTTATTGCTTGCGGTGCTTGTTGTTTTGACTCTATTACAATTATCCCGTCTCTTATCAGAAACTGTATGCCCTGAACAAACTCGTTATCGGATATGGTTCCATCAGCCCACCATTTTGCGTTGTTCTTTATCCATGCTGGTATATTGCCTGGCGCGCTCTTTTCCTGTGCAGTTTCTGGGATCTTGATTATTTTTTGGGACACAAGATATTGTATTCCTTGGACAAAGTCAGAGTCTGCAATCGTTCCATCAGCCCACCATTTTGCGTTGTTCTTTATCCATGCTGGTATCTCTTGCGCGCTTGCGTGCTGCAAAGGCAGAACTACGATTAATCCAATCAATATGACTGTCAGTAGTCTCATTGAGGTATATTCTGGTTTTTGTTATATAAGCAAAACTTGGTTTCTGTGCTAGTGCCAACCGACTCCAACCAAATTTAGCACTAGAAAAATACATTAAATAAAAAATTTAGTGCATGCTAGTGCCAATACGCAAAATCGTTTTTCCTTATTAAAATATGATCTTTGTTCATCACATACATGGATGTTAAAAGAACTAACAAACATCTCACCCACGATGAGATTTGTGATTTTGTAAGAAAAAGTTTTTCTGAAGTAAAAAAAAATTCCAGCATGTATAATTTAGTGCATTTTCATTCGATCAACAAATTTTTATTTTTGGCACACAGCCCAAGACTCACAAACCAGCTAGGCCGTCTTGTTGCAAATGACAAATGTCTTCCTGTTCATATTATCTTGGAAAAGTATGAAGAATATTTGGAAGAAATACTGAAAATGGAGCCTACATCCAAATCCCATGCGAATGTTTTGCAAAAAATATCCGGTTTTTTTGGAAATGATCTTTTGGCAGAACAAAAACTACACATGCGTGACGCAATCTCAAATTATAGATTGGGTCTTGTGGATTTAGAGTCGACACTATTGATTCTAGAAGTCATAACGCGCAAATTTCAAAAAACATACCTTGTCAGACAGACCTATTTTCTGCTTTATTGTCGGGTTATGTTAGAAGATGATTAACATTAGTATTGAATTTATCAGAATTTTCTTCTCTTTTTAGTATTGGAAACTAGTAGTTTTGTGAGGCCTCTTAGGTTGTTTTCACGGATTATCCTTGCATTACTAAACTCTATTTGGTCGTAATTAACAAGTGCTTGCCCTCCAACAAGTATTGGAGAATTTGTTATGTCTGCAACTTTTCTGACTAGTCTCTGGGCCGGCTTTATGTTGTCAGGCAGTGTAATTGAAATCAGTATGGTGTCTGGTTTTACTGACTCGATAAATTTTACAATTGATTGATGTGGTTCTGAGGGCGTTAGATTGTATACATGATGTCCTGTGCTTGTAAGATGAGCTTCCAGTATGTTGGCTCCAAGATTGTGTTCTTCGCCTTCTGGTACGCAAATTACGATTTTTTTCTTTGTTCTAACAGCATACTTGCTATTTAACATCTTGACCAATGTGTTTGCTATATTACTTGCAACATGTTCATCTGCTATTGTAATCTCGTTTTTTGCCCACATGTGACCAATCTTATACATAACTGGTGTCAAGATGCGCTCAAAGAAATTGATCATTCCTGCAGTTGTAGAATAGTCATCATACAGGCGTTTTGTCGCATCAAAATCTCCCTTTGTGAGATGATTATACAATTGTTCTCTTATCTTAGTTAGCATTTCCTCCTTCTCAAGAAGGGATGATTCGTCAATCGAAGCAAGATGAGAAATTATTCTGGCATTATTTCTATAATCGGCAGGTATGTCGTCTTTTGTGATCTCCGATGCCTTGCCTAGATACTTTACTATCTCCTGTCTTGATGTATTCTTTTTTGTATCCCAGACACTCTTGACCAAATAAAGATACTTTTCACCTTTGACCACTTTTGTTCTTAGGTAAACCATGGTGCATTGACTTTGATTAAATTAATAAATAATGTCTAACTTTGTTTTCTAGTGCTAACTTTGAATTAACATGATTGCGACTTTGAATTCACTCATACCTGTTTTTAGGATCTCTTGTGCTTGTTTTTAGTTACCCTGTACAGAACTTATTGTTTTTTACCTAGTTCCGGATTATACAGGACATGGGCATGGATCATTATGAAGAGGCTGCAAACAACTTTCTTGAGCTATCAAGTCAGCAGAGACTTCAGATAATCTTTCGACTCTTGGAAAAAAACTCCAAGGTAACATCCATGGCAAAGGAGCTTGGCGCTACAGTACAAGAAGTGCACAGAAATTTTGCACGATTGGAAGATGGGGGATTCATTATAAAGGGTCTTGATGGATACTATACTCTTACCACATATGGTAAAACCATATGCTCGCAGATACCATCCATCATATTCCTATCGCAGAACAGAAAATATTTTGAGGATCATAACTTTGGTGATATTCCACCAAAATTTATCATGAGAATAGGACAACTTGCAAACTCTACTCACATCAAGGGAGTGGCAAAGATGCTGGAACAATGGAAGTCGATTTACAAAAACGCAAACGAGTACATCTATGAAATATTAACAGAAATACCGCTTGATATCATAGAGCCAAAGGTAAAGAGAATAGAAAAAGGTGTTAAATTCAACTACATTCTTTCAGAATCCACAGTCATACCGCAGGGACGAAAAAAATTATTACAAAAACTCAACTTTGGAGACCTAATAGAAAAAGGCCTTGTTGAACGCAAGATGCGCAAGGTAGTCCAAGTGGTCGTGGTACTAAATGAAAAAGAGGCATGCGTTTCATTCCCAAACATAGAGGGGGAACCGGAAATAACAGAGATGTTCTATAGCACGGATTCTATGTTTCATGAGTGGTGTCTTGACTACTTTAGGTACTGTTGGTACGAATCCGAGACATTCCAGGAAAACAAGTTGCGCGAATAATCTTTAATGATTTGATCTGCATCCTAGGATGCAAAGTTATTACGCGTGGTCGTTGGGGCACCGGCAGGAACGCCCCAGTCCACAAATCTGATGTAAATTTTTTCATATTAAAGTGGCGCGTAGAAATTATCAGTAGCTGCATAGCTTTTCTATTTTGGAATCTTGTGTTTGCCAGTTACAATGTAATTTATTGCATCGCTCATGAACATGGCATGATCTGCAATTCTTTCCAAATATCGTAACACAAGAGCTTCTGAAAGTGCACATTTTGTGTTTTTGGAATTAATCAGCATTGGGAGTCTTTCTTTGTACAGTCTATCAACAAAATTCTCGTTTTCCTGCATGGTGATTGCCTTTCGTATGTCTAATTCCGCATAGTATGTGACTGCATCCCCAATCATGGTCTTCACCTTATCTGAAACTTCAACAAGCCAGCTCTTATCACACTCTGAAATATCACCGAACATGTGTCGTACAAGTGATATATCGTATGCGTATCTGCCGAACCTTGAAAACCCGTATGAAATCTCTATCGAGGAACGTATGAGTCTGAAATCGTCGGCAACTGGTTGATATTTGAGCATTATCTCAAATGTCAGATCCGCAACTTGAAAATATTTTTTTGAGATCTCTGCAGAAATTTCCTGCACTCTGTCCTTTGTATCCTTGCCGTATAGGTATGATTCTATTGCCAGTATTATACACTGGCTTGCAAGCTCTCCCATTTCAGATATGGTGTCGGTAAGCTCTTTTAGAGAGGGATCGATAAGTCTTGTCATCCAAACTGCCCCTTTACATATTTTGATGTCAATTCATTTTTTGGCTGGGTAAAGATTTTCTTTGTCTCATCAAATTCTATCAAATCCCCAAGATACATGAATGCAGTATAATCGGAGACTCGTACTGCTTGTTGCATGTTGTGTGTTACTATGATTACTGTGAATTCTTTAGCAAGTGCAGTGATTGTTTCCTCTATTTTCTGAGTCGCAATTGGATCTAATGCAGATGCCGGTTCGTCCATCAACAAGACTTCAGGTTGTATTGCAAGAGCTCGCGCAATGCAAAGTCTTTGTTGTTGTCCGCCTGACAACTCAATTGCCGCCTTTTTCAAATTGTTCTTTACCTCGTCCCACAAATACGCCATCTTGAGTGAATCCTCCACTATCTCATCCAAAATTCGCTTATTTCTTACTCCATTAAGACGCAAACCTGCAGAGACATTGTCATAAATTGACATAGTTGGAAACGGGTTTGGTTTTTGAAACACCATGCCGACTTTGCGTCTGTGGTAGATTGGGTCTTTACCTTTTGCATAAAGATCCTCGCCATCAAGCAGAATCCTTCCTTCAACCCTTGCATTCTTTGTCATATC
>JAWCRP010000069.1:0-5810 GCA_038869175.1 Candidatus Nitrosotenuis sp.
AAGCCGGTATCACAAATGCATGCAGTTGCAGCAATAAATGATACCAAAGTACAACACATAATAGTCGTCCCATACAAAGGAGTGGACGAATACAAGTATTCAGAATCCACATTAAACTATGCCAAATTAGTTGCAGAACAATCATCAGACTGTGAAACTACTGTGATGGATTCAGAAGATCCTCTTTTCATTTTATATACATCTGGAACTACTGGTCGCCCAAAAGGCGTGGTTCATACGCATGGCGGCTTTTCAGTCTATGCGGGCCACCAAGCAGCATATCTGATTGATTTGAAACCAGACGACGTATTGCTGTGGCCTGCAGATATTGGCTGGATTACGGGGCAGGCCTGGAATGTTTATGGATTGTTGATTGTTGGCGCTACTGCAATATTGTACGATGGTGCAATTGATTGGCCATCTCCGAACAGATTATTTGAGATGATCCAAAAGTACCAGGTCACGATATTTGGTGTATCGCCGACTGCGGTACGATTGTACAGAAAACACCGTGTTGAGCCAAACACATTCAATACCAAGACATTGCGCATAATTCCAACCACAGGTGAGCCAATAGATGAAGAATCATGGCAATGGTTGTTCGATAAAGTTGGAAAAAGAAAGATTCCGATAATGAATCTTGCAGGTGGCACTGAGATTGGGGGTGCTATGCTTTCAGTACTTCCAGGAATGAAACTCAAGCCAACTACTGTCGGCATGCCATGTCCTGGCTTTGATCTAGATGTTATGGATGAGAATAAAAATCCATTGCGTAATCAAAAAGGCTATCTTGTGGTTAAACAACCATGGCCAACTATGACAAGAAGTCTACTTAACGACAAAGAAAGATACCTTTCAACGTATTGGAGTCAGTACAAGGATTTTTGGTTTCATGGAGACTATGTACTAGTAGATGATGACGGATTATGGTACATGTATGGAAGAGTTGACGATGTAATTAACGTATCAGGGCACAGACTTAGCACCGTGGAAATAGAACAAGTTGTAATATCACATAGCAATATTTCAGATGCCGCAGCAATCGCAATTCCAGATGACATAACTGGTGAGGCAATTATTGTTTTTGTTGTATTGAAAAACAAGGATTATGCGCTTGCTAAAAACGAGATATCAGATTTTATTTCAGAAAAAATTGGAAAAATCGCAAAACCAAAAAAAGTATTTCAGATATCTGAGATGCCAAAAACAAGAACTGGCAAGATAATGAGGCGCCTTCTTAGAGCAAAATTGACTGGTGCACAGCTTGGTGACCTTTCAGCACTCGAAAACCCCCAAGTGTTGGACGAAATTAAAGTGAATTCAGACTCTTAGCTTCTTTATCATCTGTGTAACGAGTGGCAAGAATGCACCCACATCAGTAACAATTCCGAGTGCCTGCCATGTTCCCCTGTCCATAAGTTTTGTTACCGTTGGTTGATTGATGTCAATGACAATAACTTTAACATTTGCTGGAAGCATGTTTCCAGTGGCAATTGAGTGAAGCATAGTAGATACCATTATTACCATTTTGGCGTCTTTGAGTACCTCTTTGTATTTTTTCTGTGCAACTGCAGTATCCGTTATCACATCAGGCAGTGGACCATCATCTCGTATTGATCCAGCCAAGACAAACGGAATCTTTCTTTTAACACATTCATACATTATGCCTTTTTTGAGTTTTCCAGTTTTAACCATGGTAGTAATTGAGCCTGCCTTGAAAACTGAGTTTATTGCTTCCATGTGGTTTCGATGTCCCTTAACTGCAAGCGAGCCATCGTGAACATTCATACCAAGCGATGTTCCAAGTGTTGCATATTCTATGTCGTGTACTGCAAGTGCGTTTCCTGCAAGTATTGCATCAATATATCCAAGCTTTATCATCTCTGCAACCGAGTCAGCTGCTCCAGTATGCACTATTGCTGGACCACCAACTAACACTATTTTGCCTCCCTCTTTTTTCGTTTTGAAGATATCCTGTGCTACCTTTCTGGCAATATGCTGTGTAGGTCGCTCACTTGAACTGCTGCTCCCCATAAACTCAAAGACGTTGGAACCCTCTCTTGGTCGTTCTGGAGGAGTTATTCTTACACCATCTTCACCAACAACAACCATGTCGCCTTTTCTAACTTCACGTATCGGCACACATTTTGCTTTACCATTTGCAACGATGATACACTTATCCATCATCATGTTCTCAACAGATATCCACTTTCCATTAAAGAATATCTGAGTTGCATTGTTTGTTGTGCTGTAAAAATTGTCCGGCATTACCATATCTTTTGAGGCCGCCTTGAGAACAACTGGCCTCTCAGTAGTAGGCATCGCTCCAACTCTATAGACCTGCTCCAGTATTTTGTTTAGATGAATCTGATTTTTTCCCTGAATCTGCAGTCTCGCATAGCTTGGATCCTTTTTCTTTTTTCCAACCTGAATATCAAGGACCTCAAATTCTCCGCCAAGGTCCATTACAACATCAAAAATCTTTGTAAGTATCATAGAGTCTATGAGATGACCTTTTACCTCGATTTCTGATGAAAATTTCATGGCAAGTTTATCCTAGAATCAGAACTTAAAATATGTTCAGCCATTCAACATGCATCAATAACAGGCGTCATACGGGAAGTATTACCTTGCCTTTAAATTCCTGAATTCCGTCTTTATGAAATTCACTTATCAGCTGATCCCTCATTTCCTTTGAGACGCCCTGCACTATTGCCTTGGAAAAACCATCCTTGTCACAAAGAGATACAATATATCCACTTGTATCCGTTAACACAAATCCACTTGACTCGTCAACTATTGCATAGTAATTCTCTTCTCCCACCGGTTCCCATACAGATGTAGATGAGTTTTTTAGTGCAAGTGCTGGCATTGCCCGGTTGTTTGTAATTTTATTCAAATATTCACGTGATGTTGCAACACGTTTTTGCCCAAGTTTTAATGCTTGAAAATACTGCATTTGACAGTATTGCAAATCAGGATTATTAAATTGTGAGTAATGACATTATTATAGCATATTTGTCATAAACAATTATGCCACTTTCAATCAACGTACTGTCTGGACTTGACAACATAACATTACACTTACAGGGTCGCGAAACTCTAACAGATGAGGACGAACGACAGATAAAAGAGATGTTTTTAAAAATCTTAGAGCAAGGAGAGTGGTATGATGTTGGAGAAATCGATGAATGGCTTTCAAACAATACCAGATTACAACAAAAAACTGCAATCAGAATTACAAACATTTCCCACTATGTTCAAACTAGATTTCAACAAAGGCCGTTAAAGCTTAAAGTACTCGCAGATGAAAATGACAGTTGCGACTGTAACTAAATCTAATATACAAAAGATGGAGCTGCAGCTGCAGAACAGATAAACGCTTTTTTAGTAATCGTAAACAGCATTAACCTGCAGAGTTAGTAAATGCGGCAATTATGATTGAATTTTCTCGAGTAATTTTAACACAATCTGACTATTTTCCTTTCTTTGTGTTAGAATCTCATCAAGCCGGCTCTGGTTGATGTTTTTACTCTGCTCACTGGTGATTAGCTGAAAATATTCTTCATCAAGATCGTTATTTGCTTGAAGTCTTTTTATTATCTCAAATAGTACTCCAATCAACTCATTTTGTGCTCTGATTAGCTCATCTTTATTATTTTGTGACATTATATTGTAGAGATTGCAGATGTTTGTAAATCTTACAGACGGGGAATCATTTTCACAAGTTTCTTATTAGAAATTTTTGGAGTTGTCGATTTGAAGAATGCCGATAGTTGTTTCTTGGTATAGCCTGATTTTTGATACAATTTGGCTTGGTATAACATCTCCAACTTGTCAATTTCGTGAAGCAGTTTGGATTCTGGACTTGACATTTGTTGATACTCAAGCCACAAACTCCAGTATTCAGACTGGAGTGGCTTTTCTAGTTGTTTTAATATTTTTTTCATGGCGGCACTCTCAAGTTTTGATTTTTTTATTTTTGATGCTTGTCTTGGCGTAAGGTCACCAACTATGGACTCTGCCAGATCATGCAGAAGCGACATCTTTAGCACTTTTAGTGTATCTAACTTTTGTTGATCAGATAACACCATTGACATTACAGATACTACATAGCTATGATCTGCTACAGATTCAGGGTTTGCCAAACCAAGCTTGTCAATCCAGCCTTGGCGTCTTACTGTCTTTAATTTTAATACTGTTTTAAAAAATCCGTCTAGATTAGTATTTGCGTGTGTCGCCTTCAAGGAGTCCTGAACCATGATGAATTCTATCTATGTGTACTGAGAGTTGATCTTTGGTTTCAAATTTAGAGTCACAATACGGACATGTTACTGTCATAAACACGCTAAGAAAACGAATCTATTAAACTAATCGTAGTTTGTACGCGAAAAATCAAATATCTAACACAACATAGAATACATGAGTGAAAATATACACAAAAACCGGCGACGATGGAACTACCGGCTTGCAGGGTGGAAAGAGAACTTCAAAGTTTGACACACGCATACTTGCCTATGGTGCGATCGACGAAATTAACTCCTGTCTTGGAATAGTATTGGCAGACATCAAAGAACAAGACATTGCTAAACTACTAACTAGAATACAAAATGAGTTGTTTGTAGTGGGCGCGGATCTTTCAAACCCAGATTTATCAATAACAAAAACTCGAACCACGCCCAAAATGACTGAAAATCTTGAGAGATCAATAGACGAGTTTGAAAAAGAAACCGATGAACTAACGAATTTTGTGCTTCCTGGCGGGCACACTAGTGCAGCATTTCTGCATCTTGCCAGAACTATAACCAGAAGAGCTGAAAGCATAGTTGTCGGCCTTGCAGAAAGAGAACAGATCAATCCAAATTGCCAAAAATACCTCAATCGCTTGTCTGATTTGTTATTTGTATTGGCTCGCGTTGTTAACAAACGCAATGGAATTGCCGACACTATTTGGAAACCAGATAGAGTTTGATTAAACAAGTATTGTCAAGAACATCAACATAAAAACAACCAAAAGACACTTTAACACCATTTTTTTGAAGAAATCCGAGCCAAGGTAGCTCAGCCTGGGAGAGCACTCGGCTGAAGACCGAGCTGTCGTGGATTCAAGTCCCACCCTTGGCACATACTGTTTTATCTAACATACGGTTTTCCACGGTTTAAAGTAAATTCTAATAGTTAATTCAAATGGTCAAGATCAACTCTTGATGTGTTTTGAGCCAAGTCGTTTTGCAATTATTGGAGCCATTGCCATATGCATTATTCCATATAGAGCTGCTGGAACACCAACTTCTGGGTTTAGCCCTATTGCAGCTATGACACCCAAAGTAACTGTGAATTCTTTCATGCTCAGATTGTAAATAGAAACGGTAGTATCAGCTCGAGTCCATTTTAACAGTCGTGGTATCATCAAACCAAACATCAATGTTACAGCAAAATGTATTGCCGATGCCGCAGTAGCTAAAAGCAGGATTTGAAGTGGCTGAAGCGACAGAAATGATGTAGCAAGCGCCCCTACAATCATCACTGTTGGTAAGGCAAACAAAACAGATGTGGCAGAAAAAATATCATCGTTTCTTGCCAATGTCATTGGCTTGGAATATCTAATAAGCGAACCAGTAAGAATAGGCAATAAGACTGTAAGTAGCATTAATTCAAACATCGTTGCATAATCCAGATCCACCCAAGTTCCAGCATATGCAAACACTAAAGCCGGAGATACAAAGGGGCTTAGCATTGTAGAAAATATCAGTGTAACAATTCCTAGTGCAGTATTTCCACCAGCAAGCTTTATCCATACTGGGGTAGTC
>JAWCRP010000070.1:0-5732 GCA_038869175.1 Candidatus Nitrosotenuis sp.
TGGCAATAGATCAGGACAAGCTTGACTTTGTTGCAAATCTGATAAACAGACACCCAGGAGTCAGTCATAATTATGAACGAAATCACGAATACAATCTATGGTTTACACTGGCAACCCCTCCGGGCTCTGATCTAAAGACCGAAGTTGACAAGTTTTCCAAGCTTCCTGGCATCCGCAAGGTTAGACTATTGCCGACAATCAAGCTCTTCAAGATTGGCGTAAAACTGGATATGGTGGATGACAAAAAAATGGAGGTGGCTCCAACGGAAAAGAAAAAGGAGACAAAGAATGTTTCGTTTGTTCCAGATGAACAGGACAAGGAGTTCATCAGACATCTTCAAAAGGACCTACAAGTAATAGACAGACCGTTCCTTCCGGCAGCTCAGAGCCTTGGAATGAGCGAGGAGCAGGTGCTTGACAAACTTCGATATTATGAGGAGATTGGAGTGATGAGGAGATTTGCGGCAATTCTAAGACATCGTGATGCCGGATTTACAGCAAACGGGATGATTGTGTGGAGGGTACCAGAAGAAAGAATAGAAAAGGTGGGGGAAATTCTTGGCTCATTTCCACAGATAAGCCACTGCTACCAAAGACCCGTCTACGCGGACTGGCCATACAATGTATTTTCAATGGTGCACTGCAAATCGGTGGTAGAGGCTGAGGGAATGGCAAAAGAGATTCAAAAGCATATCGACGTTGATGATTACAGAATACTTTTTAGCTCACGCGAATTCAAAAAAACGCGGGTAGAGTATTTTACCGAACACGAGTTCGTTCTGGAAGAGACAGTTACAGCATAACTAGGCGCTTGCTATTGTTGCCTTTAGCTCATACGAGGGCCAACTGTTATACAACGATGCAATCTCTGCCATGTCGGTATCTGAAAGGTATCTGCCATCTGACATTGCGGCAAACTGATCAATTTCTTCAATGCTTATGACGGTGGGGAGCACAGATGAAACCGGCTTTTTTGATAAAATGAACTTGATTGCAAGCTCTGTTATTCCAAGGCTGTTGCGTTCAGCAATGGGCCTCAGCTGTTCTACTTTGTCAAGTGCCGACCTTACCCATTCACCCCTTCTAACTGAGCGGTGATCCTTTTCGTCTATCTTGGTGTCTGCAGTAACCTTTCCAGTAAGTATGCCTGATGCGTCAGGAACGCGAACCAAAATTCCAACATTTCTTGTGCTTGCTTCATCAATCAACTCATTGCCAGGTGTCTGCTCTAAAATGTTGTATACTGTTTGCACTGCAGAGACATTTGGTCTTTTCATTGCCTCAAGCCCTTCCTGAGTCCATCCTATTGCGGGTCCAAGTGCAACCTGATATGTCCCTATAGTGCCGTCGTTTATCTTGTTATCAAGCGTATGAAATACAGTGTCGTCCATTATATGGTGCATCTTTGGGTTGTGCAGTCCATACACATCGATATGATCAGTCTGTAGTCTTTCCAGGCTATTTCTTAGAGCGTGTTCTGTAAACAGCGGGTCGAATCTTTGAGGAAGCTCACTGTGACCAATCTGCTTTGTGCCCTCAAACTCGTAACCATATTTGGTTGAGATCACTATTTCATTTCGCATGCCCTTGAAGACCTCGCCAATCAGCTTCTCGCTTTTTCCCTTTCCATACATGTCACCAGTCTCAAAAAAGTTGATTCCTATATCATATGCGTGTTTGAGCATTCTTTTTGCCTCATCATCTTCTATCTTCTTGCCCCACCAATCAAGTGCAATCGTCCATGCTCCAAATCCTATCTCTGAGACCTTGATTCCGCTCTTTCCCAAGCTACGATATTTCATCTAGTCATCTCCCTAAATCTTGATAAACGTGATTCTAATTCCAACTCGCTCAATACCGGCTTTCCAGACTCTAAATTTGCATTTATGTCTATCCAAGATTTGCAGCCCTGATACTCCGGTTTAATTGGGATCTTGATGGGTGATATCTTGTACGTTTTAAGGAACACCGCCTTTACTGCCTTTTGCGGCATCCAATCAACTCTAGTCTTTATGTACTGGTCGCTCCAGATGTGGAACTCTGATACGTTTTCTATCCTTTCAGCTGATGTGAGATCGATTTCGGCAAGAATCTCTGCATATGATGTGATGACGTTACTGCCTTCATGCGGCTTGTTGTTTCTGACAAAATCAAGGTGCTTGTGAAACTGTGGCTTTATGTTAATCTCCGACTGGTGCTCAAATGTGGGGAACAAGAGGAATTTTTTTGATTCTACCACAAAGCCTGAGGCTGCCTCTAAGATTCCACCCTTGCGGAGCAACACCGTCTGCTCTCCGGCCTCCAGTGCCTGAACTACGGTTGCCCATTCCTTTAGTGCGTACATCTATCCAAGACTTGTGATGAGTGAAATAATATCTTTCTTGACGCACACTATCATGGGGGTGTCACGTTCAATATACCGTGATACCTGCGTTTCGCGTAACTCCATTATGAGGTCTTGGAAGGCATGGAGATCGTCGGTCTCAAACGCCAACATAAAGTCTTCATCATGTATGCCAAAGGAGTACGTAGTGTTGAGCACTATCTGGGGGTATTTGTGCCCTACCTCAATGTGTTCATCCATCATATTTTTTCTCTCATCTAGTGGCAAAAGATACCACTCTCTTGTCTTAACAAAAGGATACACAATTACGTATTTCTTTGGCTCGTTTCCTTCCACAAAAGAGATAGCCCTTCCAGTCTTTGCGTAAATTGACGGTCTTGTGGCAGAAAGGTAGACATGTGATGGTATGATGTACTTTCCAAACACGGTCGCATATATTTTTGAAATCACAGTCTGTATCTCTTCTACTGTATCTGCCGCAAACCAGAGTAGAAATTCGGCATCATCTCTTAGTCCCAATGTAGAATACGTCCTGCATTTTATCTTGGAGTTTCTGATGACCTGCTCTACTTCCTTTGCAGATTCCTCCTTTGCCAAGTCTGCCATCCATCTCCACTTTGGGTCTATCTTGAAAAACGAGAAGTTGAAAAATGTGCGCTTTGATTCTTCCATGGGGGCGATATTACGCTACCATATTTAACGATAATCAAGTTTCTCAACATGCATAGTGGCCATCTGCCAGAACCGTTTAAATTTTGAGCTCAACCTATTGAAGTGTTGAACGGTCTTACAAATCCGATGGATGTAATTAAGAAGATGTTTTCTGAGGAGCGCTGGGATGATCTTGTTTTATTTTGCAAAAAAATGTTGCAGGACGATCCTCATGATATGATGGCACTACAAAATCTCTCTGCTACGTATGTCAGAATGGGCAGATTCACCGATGCACTCTCATACTCAGATATAGTGCTTGAAATAAGTCCTGATGATGAGTATGCTCTAAAAAACAAAATCTATGCGCTTGAGGGCCTTGGAAGATATGGGGATGTCGTAGCGTGTTGCGATAGGTTACTTGACAAAAACAAGTCAGATGTGTGGGCACTTGATAGCAAGGGTCTTGCATTAAACCAACTTGGGAGACAGGAGGATGCAATTGAATGCTACAATCTGTCACTAAAGCATGATCCAAACAATGTTACTGCTCTTGCAAACAAGGCATCAACTCTGTCGTTTCTCAAACGATATGATGAGGCAATAGCATGTTTTGATGGGGCGCAGAAGCTAAATAACAACATCCGGGGATTAGCACTTGCAAAATCCGCGGCATACCAAAATCTTGGGATGGATGATGAGGCGTTTCTTGCGGCGCAGGGACTACTTGGCGATGATATTGTGAGATTCAAAGAGGAGGCTAGGCGCAGAAAAATGAAGGTGTTTGACTGGTACTGTCTTAACGAGTTCAACGAGCTTGAAGCAAAAGAAAAAAGACATCAGGAAAAACTGAACTCAAAATTTGTCTAGGATCTGCACTATCTTGTCTTTGGATCTATGGCCGGACTTTATTATCACGCATGAAGAAGGGACCCTCATCTGTTTTGCAATCTTTTTTATTATCTCCACATTCGCAGCACCATCAACTGGCTTTGCCTTGATGCCTATTGTAATGTCGGCTCCATCTATTCTGATATAGTCCTTGTTAAGCTCAACTGATACGTGATACAACATTACTGCGGGTTGGTTATCCAGTCGTAGCCCTTTTGCTCTAGTTCATCTGCAAGCTGGGCGTTGCCTGATTTTAGAACTTGGCCTCTAGCAAACACATGGACGTAATCTAGCTTGTTTAGGAATTTGAGAATCCTTGCATAATGGGTAATGACAATCACTGTTGCATCTGGAGTCGACACATTGCTGATTGCCTTTGCAACTGCCTGAACTGCATCAATGTCTAATCCAGAGTCCGGCTCATCAAGTATTGAGACCTTGGGCTTTAGTACTGCCATCTGTAGTACCTCGGATCTTTTTTTCTCTCCTCCGGAAAATCCCTCATTTAGATATCTTCCCAAAAAGTCTTCTCTAAGACCTACAGTCTGCAGATTTTTCTTTAGGTAATTTTGAAACTCTCTGACTGTGATAAAGACCTCTCGGTCGCTGCTTTGAAGTGATTTACTCAATGCGTTGTATGCGGTTCTAAGAAAGTGGGAGTACCCTACACCTGAGACCTCCGTGGGATATTGGAATCCCAAAAATAGGCCCTTCTTTGCTCTCTCGTCGGTTGCTGCATCTGTTATGTCTTCGCCATCAAGTAGAATCTTTCCCTTTGTGACCTCGTATTTTGGATGACCAAGCAGTGTATATGCAAGCGTGCTCTTCCCTGATCCGTTTGGGCCCATTATTGCGTGAACCTCACCAGGACCTGTTTTCAGATTGACTCCGTTGAGAATTGGCTTTCCCTCTCTTTGCACATGTAGATCAATAATCTCAAGAACTGCCATATACGGTCAAAGTCTATTTTTCTCTATATAACCCCGACGAATTTTAGCTAGTCCTAACACAAAAACAAAAAGAGGGGGTGGGTTAGTTTTTGGCAAAAGTTGGTCTCAGTGTGAGACGCAGCTTGTAACAAGAAAGAATCTCCTTGCATCTGTTTCGTATTGTGACCTCCGTCACGCCTGCTACGCTTGAGACATCCCTCTGCAAGACGTTTTGACCAAGCAGAATGGAGCCGATATACAAGTACGCTGCGGCAATGCCGTTTGGAGCCTTGCCATCTGCAACATTCATGTTTTTTGTCTTTTCCGCAATCTCCAAGGCCAGTCTTTCGACTCTGACGTCGGTGTTTGTCAGATTTGAGATCTTGGAGATGTACTTGTCCATGGTTATCACAGGCGCCGTAACGGAGCCAAGTTCCATGACTAGCGTGCGGTAGTATTTTGCAGCAAGCTTTGTCTTCATTTTGAGATCCTTTGTTATGCCGGTTCCAGCACATATCTCTTCAAGTGATCTTACAACGTCGCACTGCTTGCATGCCATGTAAATGACTGCTGCTGCAATGCATGCAACTGATTTTCCCTTTACTTCCATGCGTGTGTCAAGACTTCTGTAGATTTTTGAGGCCGTCTCCAAAACATTGTCTGATAATGACTCGTTCTGGCATGTCGATCCAATGACCGACAGGACGTTTGCAAGTCTTCTCTCTCTTGGAGATGACACTCTGACTCGTTGTTGCCATTTTCTCAGATTATGCATCTGATTTGCAACTTGGTGATTGATTGTTTTTCCACTGTAGTCTTTTGTGGAGATGGAAATCTCTGTTGCTATTCCAAGATCGTGTTGTGAGTATGTTGTCTGTCCACTTGCTCGCGTCATCTTGTACTTTTCTTCAAGACTT
>JAWCRP010000071.1:0-5413 GCA_038869175.1 Candidatus Nitrosotenuis sp.
CAAGAGAGCACACCGCAAAAACATCGCCATATCAACAAATCCGAGCATATTGCATCCATCATTTATCAATCCGAAAAATCCAGATTGGTCTAATTTTCCGGACCATATATGGTCCTAAAATTAGGATCAAATAGATTAATTAGGATCACAACTAATAACTAGCAGATGGCCAGTTTTCGCTCAAAATACGCATACGCACAACTATACTATATGCTGAGCCACAAAGAGTTCAAACAGCGTTCAATGGCACGAGACTTGAACTATCCACACGGTTCCAGAATATCTGACTTTGTGGTCTGGCTAGAGAAACTAGGTTTTGTAGTAAAAAGCAAAAACATCCAAGATCGTGTTAATACCTACCGTGTTCCAGCCCCGCTTTCACTGGTAAAATTCTATAGCGCGTTCCGGAAAATGAATGATCTAAGAGTATCAGTTGACTGGGGAACTAACAGGGATCAAGTAATGGAGTACTTCAAATCACAAAATGCCGTTTTTTGCCTCAGCACTGCACTAGAACAGTATTCAGAGTTTGTCCGTGATCCTGCAATCCATGTCTATGTGACTGATGAATTTTGGAATGAGATGGCGCAAAAAGAGACTGCTGGAACGGTTCGCGTGCACATGTATCTTTTCAAGCCATACAGGGAGGACAATGTGACAGAAAAGAATGGACTCAAGGTGACAACACCACTTCGAACCTTGATTGATCTGTACTGTGACGACAAAGCTTATGCCGCAGAACCTCTAGTACGACAAATATGGCAATGATTAGGGATTGATATGATCCATCAATTACTGGCAGAAGCAAGAATGAACTAGTCAAATTTGCAAAATGGCTCAACAAGTATCATGGAAGCTGGCCCACAGTCATTGGAGGCTGGGCAGTCTGGTCTTATTATCTAAATGGGTTTGGTTCTCGTGACATAGATCTGGTGTTGCCATCTGATGATTGGATTGAAAATGTAATGAAAAAAGAATATTTTGCACACAATGGGTTTTTTCCATATCGGGAGAGGTCTGATTTTTTCGGAGACAAACACTACGGAAAACCAATCGATCCGACTAATGAAAAGAGTGACATAATATTTTTTGATCTATTGTCAGCCTCTGTTCCGCGGGAGGATCGGGCAGAGATTGGTGTATTTGTTGACTGGAACTGGGCAAGTCAGTATTCTATCACTAAAAATCGACGATGCCAAGATTATCGTGCCTGAGATAGAGTTATTGTTGGTACTCAAAGTAATAGGCTGCCTTGAAAGGATAAAGTTTCTTTCACGTGCAGCAGATCCAACATACTGGACCTCAAAGATATCAAAAGATTACTATGATGTGGCCAACCTTGCCACACACTGCAGCTGCAATAAAGACAAGATCCAACTGCACATGACCAACAGTAATCTAACAACAATACTTAGGCGTGAATTCTTGGATGGATATATATCAAGACAGGATGTTCTTGGCGAGACAAAAACCAACCTAAAAACAATAGAATCCATTTTGCAATAATCTACAATCTTTTGACTGATTTCTTGATTTTCTTTTACATTTGATGCCAAAATTCCATATGGGAGAAAAAGACATGTTCAAATTCGTGCAAAGTCCTACGGAGAAAACCGATTACATTGTTGGTCGTCAATGGAGTTTATTGAAGAAAGCATGGAAGGATTACAAAGTTGCAAAAGAAAACCTCAATAATTCAAAGGCCATCGAGATTGCACAAAAAATTCAAACACTGCAAAAAAAACTTGGAATTAACGTCTCTGAATTTCCAGAATTAAAATAATGGTGACCGCAAACCCTCTAGTGTCATGTCGGCAGATCCTAGTATTTTCCATCAAATCAATTTCTACAAGTATGCCAAGACCGGATGCAATTACGCCCGACCCTTTACTAGCTAGAATTGAGTTTTAGGTACTGACGAATTATCCTGTCCCTAACTGCATATCCGGAATCCGTCTTTACGACCAAGTCCATCCTGATTAGCTCGTTGACATACGGCACCAGTTCTGGCGGACGAGCCTTGAGCGCTTTGGCAATCTCAGTGTATCCAATGCCGGCATCCGATTTTGCAAGAACGCCAAGTATTGTCCTGAGCATCGGTCCCCCCTGGGCCGTTGCGACATCCTCTGCAAGCACGTACTCAGAGTACAGGCGGAGTGAGCCTACAGACGACTCTAGCAAGCTGACAAGTATGTCATACATGCGAGATTTTGGCTCCCAAACCTCTGCAAGTGCCATCAGGTAGTACGGTTGTCCGCCCACCAGATCAAAGGCTTCCTTTGCAGCCGTATTGTTCGGCTTTAGATTGCGTCCAGCAAGATATTCGTTGAACAGCAGTATAGAGTTTTTTTCGTCCATCTCGCCAACCGGAATCTCGACAAAGTGCTGGAAAAGTGGGGACTTGCCATCCGACAGAATGGAACGGAGAAGGTGCACATGCGAGCCGCATATCACGTATGAGACGTTTTTATGTCGCTCTTGTATGACACCCCTGAACAGATCCAGTATGTTCCTTAGTCCCTTGTATCCTTTGAGATGCAATATATCCTGGAACTCGTCAAGAATCACCACCACTCTGTTATTTTCCGCAATTGCATTTACGGTCCTAAATACGGCCTCAAACATCTTTGCATATGCAACATCGCTATCCTCAAACTCTATCTTTGGAATTATTGTGAAATCCTCAGGAGAAGAGCCAGGTTTCATCTCAAGACCTATTCCTTTGATCTTCTTTGAAGAGAGTACCTCGGCAATGGCTGCAGTTATGTTGGATGCCTTTATTTTGGCCTTGGCAAACCTTCCGATTTTTTTTGCGTATGCATCAAATATTGCACCTTGAAGCGAGGCAAGAAATGTCCTTGGATCTCCTAGCCTTCTTTGCAGATCAAAATACACCACCACCGTCTTCTTCTCAGCCGATAGAATATCTGCGACCTTTTGCAGTATTGACGACTTGCCTATTCGCCTATGCCCTATCATGGCAATATTGTAGCTTGTCCTTGACTGGAGTTTTTTGAGAATCGACTCTACCTCTGCGTCTCTGTCAATTATTTCGTTTGGAGCTGCAGGCCTGCCTATTTGCATAATAAATTATAAGATTTCTTATATATAAGATTTCTTATAAGACGCATCTGATCCAAGATTGTAAAATTCCAGGGCGCCAAACAATGTATGTGGATGTCTGCAAGGCTAATGCGGACACTTGGTAAGCTGTCAGACACATGCCATGCTGCTTACAACAGACATCAAGTTAACTTGGTGGCTGCATGAACAACTGCTAAACAGAGCCATCATTTGCTCACTCTAAATCATAATGTCCTATATTTAGGACATATATCTTATATTTAGGACATGTGTACTAAATACGGGACATTATGTTATTGCATAGATACCTTGAAGAAGTATTGGGAAACAAGGCAGGCATTACTTTGCTACGAACATTGGTAAATTTTCAGGGCAAGATCTTTACCGTTAGAGGATTGGCAGAAGAAGCCAAAGTTACTCACAATAAGGCAGCACTTACAATTCACAAACTTGAAAACTTTGGCATCATAAAAATTCAGCCAGTAGGAAGAGCTTATCAATTAGAATTAAACAAGAACAGCTATATTTTTGATAAAATAATAAAACCAATGTTTGAATCCGAGAAATATACCTTAACCCAGTTGCTTATCGTACTAAAGAAACATCTTGATACAACAAAAATCATCTCTGCGGCAATTTTTGGAAGTGTTGTACAAGGACAAGAAAGAATAGGCAGCGATATAGATCTTCTTGTGATATCAAACGATCACGATCATGCTATAGCGCAAATATCCAGAGCATCAGAACAAATATTCTCAATGTTCCATGGTAGTATATCGCCAATAGTATTTACTGAAAAAGATCTCAAAGCTAAACAAACAGAATCTCTAATACGGTCAATCATTGATAATCATATTCTAATATGTGGTAAAGATATCATGTCTCATAAATGACAAAATCAGTAGATCCATCAAAAGCAATAAACTATATCATAAAAGCTGAAGATGCGTTACAAACGGCTATTGACTCTAACAAATAAACGATATACTAGTGCAGTAACAAATGCAGTTCAATGTGGCATTAATGCGCTTGATGCATTGACTACAAAATTTAAAGGCAAACGAGGAACAGATGATCATGCTGAAGTATTATCAATTGTTAAAGGAATACTAACATCTCGTGAGTATGAAGACATTGAAAAACAATTTGTATCACTAATGGACAAGAAGAATTCTTCTCAGTATCAACCTGACTTGATGGATGAAAAAGATGCAAATGACTCAATTAAATGGGCAGAACGAATACTATCTAAAGTTAAAACTAAACTAAATCTGCAAATCAGGTAATATGACGCGCCGACGGACGCCTACAAAGCGGCCATAGATGTTTTTCCAGAATGTGAGTTTAGGTTTTGGTGATTGGATTGAAATCCGCATCAAAAGAGAACCTATGGTCTATTAGCGGAACATGGTTTCTCACGGAAAAGCCTCCTTTGAGCACAAGTTTATCCCTGTAGAATCCATTTTTCATTTCTGCTATTGAATAAAGCATATTCAAAGCGCATATTTCGGAAAGCACAAATGGTGCTAGTTCTTTTCTTGCAAAATATTCACTGTATTCATCTTTTACCAGATCTGATGGATCACCAAAATTTATCAGCTTGTCATTGATGTAGAAAAATACTCCAATCTCATTACCTACTTGACGTTTTACTATATGGGAGTCGCTCTATCCATATTGTTGGTACCTTTGATTTTGCGGCAATAATTTCTACATGTCTTGTATAAGTTTTGAAATAATCGACCTCGTTTATTACCGATTCCCAGAATCTAACGAATGGTTTTGGTGTGGTTATTTTCATGTCCGACGGACCAATAGGTCTTCCTGGCTCATAGTTGACCATATAATACGCGTGTGGGCCGCTTATGTGTGCTGGAACTGCATTAAATAAAACAGAAATGTCTCCAGTGGTACTGGCATATATCTTGCAAGTATTAAGATATCTGACTAACCATTCGTACGTTTTTTCTTTTGTTGGAGATATGAGAGAATTGCCCACTTTAACTAGTTCTGTCTTTTGTAACTTTTTGATTGCAAGATACGTTGCTTTGTTATTGAAATTTAATGTCCTGAAAAGTTCACCAGCTTTTTTAGCAGAGTCCAGGATGAGTGCCAGAAAGATATTATACGGTACCCGGTTCCCGAGAATTTCAGTTTGTTTGCTGGTTGCATGTAAAGGCAATTCTGCGAGCCACAGATTGGGAAGGTTTTCGATAAATCGTCCCTGTTTGTCAAGAATCCCTTCGTTTACAAGTTTTTTTGTAATCCGATAGAACTGTTTGCTATACTTGGGGTATCCTACTCTGGATCCTATATCGGGATGTGTTTT
>JAWCRP010000072.1:0-5393 GCA_038869175.1 Candidatus Nitrosotenuis sp.
TGTGTACAAGACACTTGATCTGCTAAGACAAAAGCGCCTTGTAAATGAGATCGAAGTAAACGGCGAATCGCGATTTGATCCTAACACGGGTGAGCACGTGAATCTTGTATGTCTTAACTGTGGCACAATAACTGACAGTAATGAGGATGAGCTGAAGGTAATTCAGAACAAGATTGCAAAAAAGGCCCGGTATCTGATTCTGCATGGGAGTCTTGACTTGTATGGGTACTGTTCAAAATGTCGATCAAAGTTTGAAAGCTAGGTAATAATACTATCTTCGCAGGCGCTCTTTTGCTGCGCCAATTATGGCATCTGTCATCTGGGTTGTGGTTGCGTTTCCGCCTATATCAAATGTCACGTATTTTCCTTCATTGATTATCTGTTCGGTTGCCAAAAAGACGGCGTCTTTGATGTGTGGCTCTCCAAGATACTCTACCATCCATGCGCCTGAGAGAATTGCGGCAGTCGGGTTTACCTTGTTTTGGCCCTTAAATGAGGGGGCGCTACCATGAGCTGCCTCGAACATGGCATATTTGTCTCCCATATTTGATGAGTATACAAGGCCGATTGAGCCGATTATTCCAGAAGCCAGCTCAGATACAATGTCCATGAAAAGATTGGTGCTTGCAAGAACTGCGCCGTTGAACTGTGATGGATTTACCACTAGTTGCTGCATCATGTTGTCGATGTACAGCTCCTGTACCTCAAGTCCTGGAAGCTTTTGCGCTGCTGCATTTATCTCATCTAGGAATATTCCATCTGTTACCTTGAGTATGTTACGTTTTGTTATTGCAACAAACTTGTTCATGTTGTATTTTCTTGCCCACTCTACGGCCGAGTTTGCAAATCTACGGCAGCCCTGTCGTGTAATCTTGCGGATTGCTATTGCCGCATCCTCTGTCAGCTGGACCTCAATTCCTGTATAGAGACCTTCTGTTGCCTCCCTAAAGCAGACAAAGTCAAGATCGTGGTTTGGTGTGACGCGCTTGTACGTCTTAATCGGCCTTATGTTGGAGTAGAGTTCAAACTTTTGGCGCAGCGTCACAGCTACGCTTCTTGGCGCGCCGGGCTTTGGTATTGTGGTTGTTGGCCCCTTAAAGCATGCATCTGTTGTCTCCAAAAGCTTCATTGTGGACTCGGGTATGTATGTAGGATCTTTTTCTCCACCTCTCTGCCACTGCTCGGATCCGGCATCCGATAAAATAAGCTCAGTCTGGGTGTTGCATTCTTTTAGCACCTTTATCATGGACTCTACTATCTCAGGTCCTATTCCATCGCCCTTGATGACTGTGGCTTTTTTTCCCAATTTACTTGCCTGTTTTGAATCTGCAATTTAAACTCTAATCTGCGTGTTTTTTGGCAAAAGCTAATTTACCATATTTTTGATGTATGAATAGATGATAATAGTTCAGCTTTCAGACATTCATGTGGGCTCACAGTTTCAAGAGTCTGTTTTTGAGAGGGTAATTGAGGAGGTAAACCAGCTAAAGCCTGATGCTGTGATAGTTACGGGTGATCTCACAAACGAGGGCCTTGCCAAAGAGTATGAAAAGGCAAAAAAACTGCTCTCAAGACTGCACACAAAAAAAATAATCACGATCTCTGGCAACCATGATTATCGGAACACGGGATACCTTTTGTTCAAAAAGTACTTTCCGTTTGAGACTGTCAACGAGCTTGAGGGAGATGTGGTAGTAGTAACAATAGGGACAGCAAGGCCTGATAGGGATGAAGGTGAGGTTGGATACAGGCAGAATCTGTGGCTTGAGAGGACGATGAAAAAATACAAAGACAAGATAAAGATACTTGCAATGCACCACCACCTAATAGGAATTCCGGACACGGGGTCTGCCAGAGTTGAGGTAATTGACGCAGGCGACGTTTTGCGTACGATACTCTCAACTAAGGTCAATTTGGTGCTTTGTGGTCACAAGCACAGGCCGTGGATATGGAATTTCAAGGAACTTGCAATAGTCAATGCGGGTACTGCATCCTCTGAGAGAGTAAGGGGATTATTTGAGAACACATACAACATAATCACAATCAAGAACAAAAAAATTCACGTGGATCTGAAGATTGTTGGTGGCAAGAGACTGCCGCTTGAAAGCATTGTTGAAAATTATACGAGAACCGAAGAGTGAATTTATTTACTGAGCCCCTCTTAGCAGTTTTGAGCGGGGGTCGCCTAGCCTGGTAGGGCGTGGGATTGCTAATCCCATGTCCGCAAGGACCCGTGGGTTCAAATCCCATCCCCCGCGCCTTTCATGTGAGAATGATTTGAAGTGGAAAATGTATGGTGTTTGTTTTGCAGTTTAACCTTCGGCCTTGCACTCGCCGGTGTGCTTTAGTGCCATACGATCGGCATTAAGCATGCATGCGTTTCCATAAGTCTTGCCGTCAACTCCGCACATCGGGTTGTACTCTAGGGTGCATGCAATTGGAGGTTTTGTCTGACTCCATCCTCTCTCAATGAGCTTTGCGGCTGTTGCCGAACTTACGCATGCTGGGGAGCCATTACTTGATTTGAAGATAAGCTCAAGACCTTCTGCACAAATGATGTTGTGCGAAGCAATTCCTGCAAATCCTTGCTGCAGCGGCATGAGGTACTGTTTTTCCTTTCCATCCATTATGCATATTTTGCCAGGATGGATTCCAGGACCACACCTGTCATCTAGTACACAAATATCACCGAGAGGAACAAAGCCGGGGGCGCACAGACTTCTATATGGGTAGTGCATCAGATCTCCTTCTGCTTTACTTTTGTTCTGGTCTTCTGATTGTGAAAATGCAATATGTGATGACGGCACAAACAAAAGCGCTGCAAACATGACTGTGGCAATACCACATGTTCTGGCGAACGCAAGGTAGTATGACATGGGATGATTTCTTGTATTTATTATATAATCTTAAATGATCAGTGGCTCAAAACAGTACCCGTAAAGTCAGATAAGTTATTACTATTCCTGCAAAGACTGCAACACCTATTGTGGAAAAATAAATAATCGAGTTTCTTGGAGTATGGTGGCCAGTTGATATCTCCTTGTATGCTACAAGGTAGTTTTTGAGTGCATAGACAAGAAGTGCTATGCTGAATGCAATAATTCCAATTCCAAGCAGCAAAGACATGGAATCTGCAGAATCTCGAATTGGCGAAGAGTCGCCAAGCCCTATTTCTCTTAAAAATACGTTAAACTTTGTTATTACAAATCCAAGGCCGATCAGAACTATGCACGTTCGTAGCCATGCAAGAAATGTCCTCTGATTTGCTAGATGCTGCTGTGATCTGTCTGGCGTTTTTTGGTCCGTGTCCACTTTGTTCCTTTGCATTGCGAGATTAAAAACAATGTTGGTTAGCTAAATGCCATAAAGACAAGTTTTGTCTTACGTACTGTTGATGTTTTATGTTTCTACGTATCTGATATATGATGATAGAATAACTCTGATCCAATTTGTAGGAATAAACTACTTTCGGATGTATTGTGCAAATGTACACTCTGCCGCACAATAGACTTTTATTTTTAAATATGGATATACTCTGCAATGACTAGTCTGACAGTTACCGATCTGAATATGCTCAATGAGGTTTGTGACAAACTACTTTTAGAGCCCGGAGTCCGTTTTGCAGGACTTGTAAACCACATGGGAAACCGGATAGCAGGTGGGTTCAAAGACGGAATTTCTCCGTATGTTGACTATACCAAGGAACACATGATGTACATGGAGCTTGTCTTGGATCTTAAAATGCGCAGCGAGTTTAACAATGAACTTGGCCCAGTTGAATACATACATTCACGGCGTGGCAAGGTCAACATGATCAGCATACCTCTTGATAATCTAATAATGGTAATTGCCACCGAACGGGAGGTAAATGTGCCAAGACTGGTCAATCTTGCAACAAGTGAGTTTGAATCAAGGTACAAGTCAGCTAGGTCATAACCTGTACATTGTCCATGCTGACGATCAAAGAGCATCAATCTCAGAGCCGGTTTTCAATGCTTAAATTTAATAGACGACCTGATGCTGATTGTGTCATGGGTAGACGAAAAACACAAAAAATCATTAAAACTGCCCCAAAAAACGTAACTACCGGGCTGTGCCCCAAATGTCAAACTGTGGGCCGTATATTCATAATTGGTCAAGTTGGAGCCGAGCACGCCAAGTGTGCTGCGTGTAACCAAGAATTTGATTTGTAAAAGCTAACCAAACTGCGAAAAAATTCACCCATAAATTTTTAAGCTCTTTTTCTAATGGTACATCATCATGGCTTCACAAGATGGAGAGACGATTTACGAACGCGTGGCAAAGTTGGAAGACGAGGTCGCATCGCTAAGAAACGAGCTTGACATAATCAAGAAGGCGTTACGAAACAGGCTGGCACGACACGAAATCTCCCAAATCAAAAAAGGACACGACATTTCGTCCATTATAGATTAACTTTCTCTCTAATCTCCCTTATCATTTCCAACACGAAATCAACATCTGGAGCTTCCGGTGCAATCTCAAGGTATCTGTTCAGGTATTTCAATGCTAACTCGTGGTGAAGCAGTCTGTCTTCAAGTATGCCCTTGTCCCTTATCTCATCTGGCGATTCTGGCTCTACTGCAAGTATCATGTCGATGCATCGCATCGCCTTATCATATGCGTATGATTGCATGTAAGAGTTTTTCAAATTTCGTATTATTCTTATGAGTATCTTGTCCTCTGGCAGCTCATCCAAAAACTCTGGTTCAAACTCTATCTCTTCGCCAAAATTTCTAAACAAAATGTCCTCCAGATCTTCAATGTCAAGCAGCCTGCCGCCCTCAAAAGGATCAAGTATAATCTCCTCACCATACTTTACAACAACATGGCTTGGAAATCCACAGATCCTCAGATCAAGTCCTATCTGCCTTGCCACCTCGACGTAAATTATTGAAAGCGTAATTGGTATTCCCTTCTTTTTGTCTATTACTTGGTTGAGAAAATTATTTTTTGGATCATAATAGTCCTCGGAATTGCCTTGAAAGCCAAGTGTCTGAAAGAGGTGCTCATTTAGCATAGATATGAGGTATGTCGGATTCTTCACATCAGAGAGAATTACTTTGAGCGATGTGGCAATTGCATTTATCTTTCCGACCTCATCTTGTATTTGCAAGTCTGGATATTCTAACAGCTGGGCAAGCTTGAGGCATTTTTCCACTAGGTTGAACTTTGGGTCTGACGAGTAGGAAATCCATTCTGCCACGAACGGATCGAACTTTTGGCTCAATCTATGCAATCCTGTTAAGGTATGCCTGAGGCTCCTTCAACTCGCGCGTAGTGGGTGGGGTGCTTATGACAGTTACAAATGCACTTTTGTCCATCTTATCGTGGACTGCTCTTACAAAGTCCTTTCCCATGTGCTTTCGTACCGT
>JAWCRP010000073.1:0-5310 GCA_038869175.1 Candidatus Nitrosotenuis sp.
GAAGTCGAGCTTTTCGTATATTTTCTATTTTAACAAGTCCATGTTTATTCCGCTGTCTGCGGAAACAGGAATTACTTCTGCCTTTATCTTCTTCTTGACTTCTTCGACAAACTTTTTGTCGACTAGGTCAATCTTGTTTAGTACTGTAAGTGAGCTGGCGTATTTTTTGTCTCCAGTAAGATGGTCTATTAATTGCTCTGAGGTAATGTCTTCTCGTATGAGGACGCGTGCGCTCGTCATGCCATATACGTGGAGAATTTCCTTGACAAGCTTCTCTGAAAGCCTAGTCAGTTTTACCTGCTGTGCTATTGAGATGCCGCCTATCGGGGCCTTTTCAATTACTATGTCTGGTGGCTTTTGGTCCAAGCGTATTCCTATATTACCAAGTTCGTTCCTTAGTACATTATCGTGATATGGTTGAAACACATCCAATATCAAAATTACCAAGTCGGCACTTCTTGCGACAGAAAGAATCCTCTTTCCAAGGCCCTTGCCCTTGGATGCCCCCTCTATGATGCCCGGAAGGTCCAATACTTGGATTCTGGCGCCGCGATAATCTAGCATTCCTGGAACCACGGTTAGAGTTGTGAACTGGTACGCGCCGACATTGGATTTAGTCCCAGTTAGTTTGTTCAGTAGCGTTGACTTGCCTACACTTGGAAGCCCAATAAAGACAACGGTTGCATCACCGCTTCTTCTGATATCAAATCCTTCCGATGATCCTGATTTCTTTGATTGCGCACTTTCTTGCTCTCTTCTAAGCTTGGCTATCTTTGCCTTGAGCAGACCTATGTGGTGCTCTGTTGCTTTGTTAATCTGAGTTCGGTGTATCTCATCTTGTATTGCTTTGATCTTTTCGGGAATTCCCATCTGTGACTTTGTGATTTGATTTTCTAATAAATCCTCCTTGATTGATTATTATCTGGGCTCCAAAAAATAATCTCATGCGGCGCCGAACTTTTGCAGTGGATATAGATGGGACAATAACTGAGAATGGTGGTGGCAGAATACATCTTGGCGCATTAGGTGCATTACGACATATGAAGAATCTTGGGCACAATGTGATTCTTGTCTCTGGACGCTCTTCAGTGGAAGGATACTTGTTGTCTGTGTTTGGAGGCCTTGATACCATCGCGGTTGGAGAAAACGGTGGTTGTATCACACATGGGGCAAACCAACACATCCTGCTTGGGGACAAAAAAAAGTGTCTTGATGCGTTACATATGATACGTTCCGAAATGTCTGATGTGGTTGAAAAGCCGGTGTTTCCAAGAATGACTGAGGTTGTCTTGGAGAGAACATTTGACATATCGAATGCAGAATCGATTTTGAGGAAAAACAACGCCGATGTAGTAATATCTGATAGTCAATATGCAATACATATCAATTCAAACGGGATAAACAAAGCAACAGGATTTGAGCATGTTATGAACCAACTAAACATAGACTACAAAGACGTAATTGCAATAGGGGACAGCGCAACAGATGTTCCACTCTTTGGTCTTAGCGGCTTTAGTATTGCAGTAGGAAATGCCTCAGATGAGGTAAAATCAGCAGCTACTATGCATGTAAAGTCGCATGCTGGTGATGGCGTAATTGAGGCATTAAATAAAATTGCCCCAACACTGTCGGAGTCTTCATCATGAGTATGCGTATACTTCTTGAGGATGTGAAGAAAAATCTTGTTCAGATAATGGATGAAATGGGAATATCCAAAATAGAATTTGTATTAGAGCCGGCAAAAGAAGGATTTGGCGATATTACATGTAATGTGGCATTTCTGGCTGCAAAACAACTCCGCAAAAAACCACATGATATTGCCAAATCGATTGCTGAACAATACGATCAGTTTCTTGGCAATTTGGTCTCAAGGGTGGAGGCGCATCCATCAGGGTATCTGAATTTCTACGCAAACAACAAGGTGTTATCGGAGATGACGATCATCTCAACACAAAGGACGGACTTTGACAAAATTAATCTTGGTTCCGGCACCAAGATTGTAGTAGAGCACACTAGTGTTAATCCCAATAAAGCGTTGCACATAGGTCACGTGCGAAACGTTGTCATCGGTGATACAATTGCGCGAATATTAGACCGCGTAGGTTATTCTGTAATTGTACTCAATTATGTGGATGATTCTGGTCTACAGGTAGCAGACATACTTGTTGGCTTTAAGCATCTTGGATTTTCAGAGGTGCCTCCGGATGGCAAAAAATTTGATCAGTATTGTGGTGATGAAGTGTATGTCAAAACTACTGAGCAGTATTCAAAAAACCCGGCACTAGAGCAAATCCGAAACAACATGTTAAAGGATCTTGAGGATGGACGATCAGAGATTGCCAAGTTTGCAAAACTCATAACTGGCCGCGTACTTGCAGAACAGCTAAAAACATGCTGGAAGCTAGGAGCAACCTATGACTGTCTTAACTTTGAGTCGGAGATAGTTCGCTCTGAGCTGTGGCCCCAAGTGTTTGCGAAGCTAAAAGCAATGGGTCTTGTAAAATTTGAAAACGAAGGAAAGAATGCCGGCTGCTGGGTAATTCCATCTGATGGTGAAGAAGACAAAGTACTGGTAAGGAGCAATGGAACTGCTACCTATATTGCAAAAGACATTCCATATGCTGCATGGAAGCTTGGCTTAGTCAACGATCCATTCAACTACAAAAAATACACATCACAAGAAAATGGACGTATACTCTGGCAGACAACGCTTGAGCAAAGTAGTGAGCCAAAACAGAACTTTGCTGCCGGGCGTGTTATCACCGTAATAGATTCAAGACAGGCCCGCCTGCAAAAAATCATCACTAATTTGATCTCAAATCTTGCATCGGCAAGTAAATCATACTTGCATCTTGGATACGAATCGGTCACACTAAGCTCAGATACAGCACAAATGTTGGGCATTGATACTGGCGGTAAAAGTGCACAAATGTCGGGAAGAAAGGGACTTTATGTCAATGCTGATTCGGTACTTGATATGCTTGTGCAAAAGGCGAGCGAGGAGACTAGGAAAAGGAACACTGATTTCTCAGAAGATGAGATTTTTGATGTTGCAAACAAAGTGGCAGTAGGAACAATACGATACGAGATGATAAAGCAAGACCTGGATAAAGTGATAACATTTGATCTCACAAAATCCCTGAGTATGGAAGGTGACACTGCCTCATACATCCAGTATGCGTATGTTCGTGCCACGCGCATACTTGAGAAGGCACAGAGATCGCCAAACTTTGATGCATCATACGGTCTACTCGTAAACGAATACGAACTTGGACTGATCAAAACGATAGGAAAATTTGATCTTATAATCCAAGATGCAGCAAACAATTTATCACCAAAGGTGATTGCCAAATATTGCTATAATTTAGCGGTGGTGTTCAACGCGTTTTATGAGCACGTGCGTGTTCTGGATGACTCCGATGAGAGCCTGCTAAATGCTCGTTTGTGTCTTCTTGCCGCATTCAAATCCTGCCTTGCATCTGCACTTGGTCTGATTGGAATTGATGTCCCACAAAAGATGTAGGCATATACATGTAGTAAGAATTCGTTAGATTCTTATCCAAAAAATCTAGCGCAAGGATATGACAAAGATAAAGGCAAACTCTTACGTTCTGTTTTTCTACAACGATTCTAAAAAATGGCTAAATAAGATAGCAAAAGACCAGTCGCTTCATACTCATGTTGGAGTGATAAAACACAGCGATGCAATAGGAAAAGAATACGGCTCAAGAATACGTACAAACAAGGACAAATACGTCTATCTTCTGGAACCTACAATTCACGATTTTGTTATGAAGAGCCAGCATGGAACTCAGATCGTCTATCCAAAGGACCTTGGGTATATTGCTGCACGCGCAGGCGTACAAAGCGGGCAGACTGTGGTGGAAATAGGAACCGGCAGCGGAGCGCTGACAACATTTCTTGCAAGCATAGTAAAGCCACGAGGACACGTATACACATTTGATGTAGAACCAAAGTTCATGCAAATCGCTGAAAAAAACATTACACGAGCAGGGATGATAAAATATGTCACAATGGAAAATCTAAACATCAAGGAGGCAAAAAAAATGCCGATAAGTGATGCCGACATTGCAATAATTGATCTTGGTGATCCTTGGACAGTCATACCACAGGTAAGAAAGATGCTAAAAGGAAGCGGTGCTGTCATATCAATCTGTCCTACGATGAATCAATTGGAGAAGCTTACTTCATCACTAGTGGAAAATGAATTTACGGACATTGAATGCAGCGAACACATATTGCGAACGATAGAGGCACGAGAAGGAAAAACAAGGCACTCCTTTTATGGGATAGGACACACTACGTATATTGCATTTGCACGCAAGGCGTTTTTTGACAGAAAGAAATAGCCCACAAACAAATCACAGTATACCATAATAGAAGAAGATTTATCGTCTTACGGCTTACGTAATTTTGTTGGCTCTGCAACTCAAACCTTTGCTTGTAAAAAAGTTCATTCATCCACGTAAAAAAACATCCAGAAAAGGTCAGAATGGCAAGGTGGCAGTAGTGGGGGGAAGTTATCTGTATCACGGGGCACCGATTCTTGCATCACTTGCGGCGCTACGTTCTGGTGTTGACCTTGTTTACACATGCGTGCCAAAAGTCATAGTTTCATCTGTGAGGGCGTTTTCTCCAAATTTGATCGTGATCCCAATGGTGGATTCCAAGCTTACTAGAGGCTCTGTAAACAAACTCTTGGGCCAGCTTCCACCAGATCTTGACTCTACTACCATCGGAATGGGACTTGCAATAGCAGACGAGGAGGCCTTGAAAAATCTGATAAAGTCATTAGTATCACAAAATGTCCGACTTGCACTTGATGCCAGCGCCCTTACAAGCTACATTCTGCCTCTGGTATCAGAAAAAAACATTGTCTTAACTCCGCACGCAGGAGAATTCAAAAGACTGTTTGGTATTACCCCTGCAGAGAACATCAAGGAACGAACAAGACTTGTGGAAAGGTGTGCAAAAGACCACTCTGTAACGATTTTACTCAAAGGAAGTACTGATGTAATATCTGATGGCAAGCAAACATACGTAAACGCAAAAAATCTTGCCGCTATGACTGTAGGCGGTACGGGCGATGTCTTGTCGGGATTGGTGGCCGGGATACTGGCAAAAAACCACAATCCACTTCAGTCTGCGGCAGCAGCCTCTTTCATGAATGGCCTTGCAGGAAAGGCATGTCAGAGAAAAAAGGGAAACCATATGATGGCAACAGATCTTGTAGATGAGATTGCATCGGCTATGAAGCCTTTTGACAGGACTGTATGACATGAAGGCATT
>JAWCRP010000074.1:0-5187 GCA_038869175.1 Candidatus Nitrosotenuis sp.
TTATTGCACGAACTTTGTACGAATACGAAAAAACCATTTTTATGTAGGCTACAAACGCTTCAATCATGTGCGGCCGTAGTATAGCCTGGTAGTACGCTGGCCTTCCAAGCCCGTTACCCGGGTTCAAATCCCGGCGGCCGCATCTTCGGTATGTTACGTATTTACAACTACAATTTGAGATGGTATCAGACCTCTGTTTGTTCTAAATGTTTTTTTAACTAGATCGAGTCTATGACTGTAATGTTATTTCCGTGCCGCCTTTTCAAGCCTATTCATTATGCCTAGCCCAAGTCCCTTCTTTGCCACACCCTGAACCAAAATCACATCAATTTTCATAGAATCAAACTCTCTAAACGTCCTGAATAGAACTGTCGCAAGATTTTCATGTCTTGCGCCCACAAACTTTGCCGCATCCGCATCATATGGTGCCTTATCTGCAACTATGATGCCGACGCGTTTTCCGGCATTTTTTAATTCTGTAATCATTGCATTGATCCTTTTACGTACATTATCGGATCTTCCTGTAATCAATATCACTTGGGCCCTTGGGGAATAATGCTTGTACTTCATTCCAGGCGAGCGAACCTTGCCTTTTGATTTTCCCCCCATTACCTGTGGATGTACTCTTACTTTACCAAGGATTTTTTCCAACTGTTCTAATGTCACACCACCCGGCCTTAGCAGAGTTGGCATTTTTGCAGTGAGATCTATTACAGTCGATTCTATTCCAATTCTAGTCTGCCCTCCATCTATGATCATGTCAATTCTTCCTCTCATATCTTCAAGGACGTGTTCTGCTTTTGTGGGACTTGGTCTGCCAAAATAATTTGCAGACGGTGCTGCAATTGGAGTTTTAGATTCTCGTATGATATGGCATGCGATCTTGCTTTTTGGCATTCTGATGGCCACACTATCAAGTCCACCAGTTGTGATTTTTGGGACGATTTTGGATTTTTTTAATACAATGGTTAGCGGCCCCGGCCAGAATCTGTCTATGAGCTTCCATGCTATGTCTGGTACCTGGTCTGCAAGCATTTTGACATCGCCTTTGTTGGCGATGTGAACTATCAGGGGATTATCAGAGGGTCTGCCCTTTGCCACAAAGATTTTTTTTACTGCTCTCGCATCAAGCGCGTTGGCTCCAAGACCATATACAGTTTCGGTGGGAAATGCGACAAGCCTGCCGCTTTTTATCATATCTGATGCCTTTCTAATGCGTGATGGCTGTGGCCTTTTCCTGTCTATTTTGAGAACTTGGGTCTTCACAATTTTAGAAAAGGGATTCATCATAGATATTAACGAATTCATAGCTCACACAAGAACAACCAATTTAATTTGAAGGTGGCAATACTGAGAATGGTGAAAACAGATACAAAGAAAATTGCACTAGAAAGAATACTAGTCCTGACAAAACAGGCACTGCTTAATGCAAGAAAGAATCCCGATCTTGCACAAAGACAGGCAAACTTGGCAAAAAGAATCGGTACCAAATACAGAATAAGATTGCCATACGAGGTGAGAATGAATTTCTGCAAAAAATGCAAGATGTTCATTGTACCAGGTCTTACATCGAGAGTGAGGACAGGACGATCCAGTCTCAAGTCGATTCGAATAACTTGTAGCTATTGCAACCATACCTACCACAAAGTTGTTCCTACAAGCATGCGAAGTCAAACTGGGTAATTCATGAGTTTTTGGCAGAACTACCTTTATAAGACGATTTACAAGTTTGACTTTCACATGGCAAAAGCATATGATGTTCCAGCAGATCTTCTGATCGCAAGACTAGCTGATATACTAAAAAGCGAAAATATTGGCAAGCCAAGCTGGACTGATTTTGTCAAGACCGGCTCTCATGCGCAAAGACCTCCACATGAGAAAGATTGGTGGTACAAAAGATGCGCATCAATACTCAGGAAAGTATACCTGCACGGTCCTATAGGAGTAAACGATCTTAGAGCAGAGTACGGCGGCTCAAAGGCAGTAGGGTATGCCTATACACACCACAGAGATGCTGGCGGTGCAATAATTCGAAACGCAATTCACGAGCTGGAAAAGCTTGGTTATGTTGAAAAAGTTGCAGCAAAAGGCAGAGTGGTGTCCCACCAAGGAATGAAAAAGCTTGACAGGCTGGCCTCTGAAATACTTGATGAGCTTGCAACACAAAATCCAATTCTAAAGATCTATTCATAGTGATTCGCTATGAGCCATGAGCAAGATCCACCAGACCCGCAGCAGGAAGCGCAGATAGCAGCACAAAAGGAAATGATTCTAAGGCAGCTGCTGTCGTCGGAGGCACGACTGCGACTTAACAACGTTCGAATGGTAAAGCCTGATCTCGCATCCCTTGTTGAAAACTATCTGATAGGTATGGCCTCTCAGGGCAGACTTAACTCCCAGATATCCGATGAGCAGCTAAAACAGATACTTATGTCTGTCCAGCAACCAAAGCGCGACTTTAAGATCAACCGATTGTAGTTTCCCAAGAAAATATAATTAGGGGTTACCAGGCTTTCAAGTCATGAAAGCAGTAGTTTATGAAGAATATGCACCAGATGATAATTATGCGCGAATCCTAAAAGTAAAGGAGATCGCCGATCCAAAACCAAAAGCTAACGAAGTTGTTTTAAAACTAAAGGCAGCAGCTCTTAACTATAACGACCTTTGGGGAATGAGGGGACAGCCAATCGCAATTCCACTACCTCATATCTCAGGCTCCGATGCTGCAGGTGAGGTAGTTGCAATAGGTGAGGATGTGACAAACTTCAAGGTGGGGGACAAAGTGGTCTCTCATTCAAATCTGGCATGCAGAACTTGTGAATTATGTACGTCTGGAAGAGAATACGACTGCACAAAAAGGCAAGTCTGGGGATTCCAAACCGGTCCTTTATGGGGAGCATACAGCGAACTGGTGCATTTGCCGGAAACAAATGTTTCAAAAATTCCAGAAGGCGTTAGCTTTGACGCAGCAGCAGCTGCATCCATGACAATTCTTACATCGTGGCACATGCTGGTAGGTAGAGCAAAGATTGTGCCTGGACAAATTGTGTTAATAATGGGAGGCGGTTCTGGTGTTGGAAGCTTTGGCATTCAGATTGCAAAATTATACAACTGTCACGTAATTGCAACTGCAAGCAAAGACAAGCTAGAAAAATGTCTAAAATTGGGTGCAGATTATGCAGTAGATCATAGAAAGGAAGACTGGTCCAAGGAAGTTTATAAAATAACCAAGGACATAGCTGCAAAAGAAGGAAGAAGGACCGGCATCGATGTTGCATTTGATCACATAGGTGAGACTCACTTTAACAAACAGTTGACACTGTTGAATTATGGTGGAACACTAGTGTCATGTGGAGCAACAACAGGTTATGATGCAAAGATTGATCTTCGACACATCTTCTTTAAGGGCATCAACGTGTTGGGTTCTACACAAGGAACCAAAGCAGAAATGGAAGCAGGATTGTACTGGATGGGCAAAGGCAAGATAAAGGCTGAAATTGACTCGATTTATTCATTTGAGAAAGCTGCCGAAGCTCACACCAAGATGCTAAAAGGCAACTTCTTTGGCAAAATCTTAATGAAGCCAGAAGGCGCCTAGTCATCCAATGGCAGGGCTTTTTCGAAGCCTATTATTTGTCCCAGGTAACAACCCAAGATTCCTGCAAAAGGCAAAGACAATACGTGCCGATATTATTTGCTTTGATCTTGAGGATTCTGTACCTGAATCAGAAAAGGACCACGCCCGCAAGCTAATCAAGACGGCACTTCAAGAACGATCCGACTATGCAGCAAGCATCTATGTGAGGACAAACTCGCCATCATCAGGCAAAATTCCAGATGACCTTTCCTTCGTGTTGCAAAATGGTCTTGATGGGCTGGTCATACCTAAAGTAAACTCTGTCAAGGATATTTCAAAGATAATAAAACATATCTCATCGCTTGAAAAAAAGCGAAAGCTGAAAAATACAGTCCTAATACCCTCAATTGAATCCGCACTTGGCGTGGTGAACACCTATGAGATAGCCTCTTTCAGCAAGCGCATCGTTGCTGTAGTATTTGGGGTATTTGATCTCCTAAACGATATGGGAATAGAGTACACAAAACAGGCAGAGGGGGCAAAATACGCAAGGGCAAAGGTTCCGCTTGACGCCAAGGCCGCAGGAGTTTCTGCCATAGATGCCATATGGCAGGATATCAACGACAAGGACGGACTGTTACAAGACTGTCTTGTGGGGAAAAATCTTGGCTATGCAGGAAAGAGTATCATACATCCTGATCAAATATCTGTGACACATGAGGCGTTTGCCCCAAATAAGGCAGAACTAGAGTGGGCAACAAAAGTATGTGAAACATACTTGGAATCTACCAAGAAAGGCAAGGGTGCAACTGTTGTGGACGGCAAGATGATAGATGAAGTACACTACAAGCAGGCCCAGGCGCTTTTGAGATTGGTATCTGACAAAATCTGATCCGTGGAATGCCTACATGATTTGATACCTTGAAATCCATCTTGTTCTGAATATACGTTGAGAATTGAAAAAAATCTATCTGGTGGCAGCATCTGCCATGATGGTATACTTTCTTCTTGCGCTTGCGTATCAACAAATCTATCAGGAAGAGGCAAGCACACCAAGACCAAGAATTGACGTTGCTGTGTCATCTGAAACAATCAAACTCGGTCAGTCGTTTAACGTAACAGTTTGGTCATATAACGAAGGAGATGCCGCAGATCTTCAGACAGTTTCAATCGGGTTTCCTCAGAATAGCGGATTTGATGGAATTAGGATAGTCTCATATGACTTTTTACAGTCCCCAAAAATGATTCAAATCGGAGATGACGTTGGAACACAGTATATGGGAAGCCAAGCTACCATTCCATCACAGTATCCTATGATAGAGGCATACAGCAGACCTGCAAAGCCTGGAGACACATTTCATATGAAAATAGAGATCACACCAACACAGATGGGACCATTCCATGTGTATGCAAAGTCGGTTGCGATGCCACACTCGGATGCTCAATCAAATTTTCCGACATCCGGATTACTGGATCACCAAGACGAATACGTGCTTGACTTTCTTGTAATGGTGGTGTCTCCATGAGAAGACAAGCTGAGCTTAACAGATTTGATTATACCAAACTCGCACTGATTGGAAACACTATAGTCAGTCTTGGAATAATCATGG
>JAWCRP010000075.1:0-5131 GCA_038869175.1 Candidatus Nitrosotenuis sp.
CAAACCGCATCACACGCTTCTTTCATGGAAGCAAGGTGGATGTTGAGCAGATCGTAAACATAAAAAAGAATTATTGTAGTGAAGACTGCTCTTTTTGTGGACAGTCGGCATTCTTCAATACTGGCATAGACAGTTACCAGTTACTTCCCGCAGATGAAATAGTTCAGAGGGCAAAAAAAGCAAAGAATGAGGGAGCAGAGTCATATTGCCTTGTTGCAGCATGGCGTCAGCCATCAGGGCCGGATTTTGATAAAGTATGCAAAATAATATCTGAGATAAACGAAAAGGTCGGAATAAGCATAGAGTGCAGTTTGGGATTTCTTACAACTGAGCAAGCAATGCGATTAAAACATCTTGGTGTAAAAAGATACAACCACAATCTTGAAACAGCAAGATCAAAGTTTGCAGACATCTGCACAACTCATACGTACCAAGACAGAATGGATACTCTCAATATCGCACGAAATGCCGGCCTAGAGTTATGCACAGGTGGGATCATAGGGCTTGGAGAGTCAAGAATGCAAAGACTGGAGCTAATTCAGGACTTGGCACGACTAAAGCCGGAAGAGGTAACAATAAACATACTGGTTCCAATGCCCGGTACACCACTTGAAATTCAAAAACCGTTGCCAATAGAGGAGATATTGAGAATGTTTGCAGTAACACGATTTGCTTTGCCAAAATCAATCATAAAAATCTCCGGAGGCCGCGAAGTTCATCTTCAGGATTCTGGAGAGGAGCTTTTACTTAGCGGTGCAAACGGCATAATCAGCTCAGGATATCTTACAATGGGCGGAAATGAGATGAAGCAAGACCTCGAAATGATCAGAAAAATCAATCTTGAAGCAAAAGCTTAGGTTTGTAGAACACATACTGCAGAACATACGAAGGGATGATCTTTACCGTAGCATGAGATACGGTAGTGTGAGCGGCCCATACATAACAATTGGGGCAAGAAATCTGCTAAACTTTTGCTCAAATGACTATCTGGGACTGACCTCCAAGGTAAGAATCACACCGCAGATTCAATCAAGCTCAAGACTTGTCTCAGGAAATGATGTCTCATTTAAAAAATTAGAAAAGTCACTTGCATCCCATAAATCACAACATAGTGCCCTAGTCTTTCCAACCGGATACATGGCAAATCTTGGCGCAATATCAGCTATGGTAGAAAAGAATGATGTAATACTTAGTGATGAGCTCAATCACGCAAGCATTATTGAGGCATGCCGGCTCAGCCGCGCAAAAGTCATAGTGTACAAACACAACGACATGAATGATCTTACAAGAAAAATAAATTCAGTAAGAAAAAAGAAAACGTTTGTCATAACAGAGGGAGTCTTTAGCATGGATGGAGATTTTGCTTCGCTAAAGCAAATTACAGAGATAACAGAAAAAAACAACGCCGTACTCATACTTGATGATGCCCATGGAGATTTTACCATAGGAACTGATGGTAAGGGTACTGCCAGCTACTTTGGCGTACAAAAAAAGATAGACGTGTATGTTAGCAGTTTGAGCAAGGGCCTTGGTGCATTCGGCGGCTATATTGCATCTGAAGGCCCTGTTGTTGACTTGTGCATCAATAGGGCGCGCCCATTCATCTACACGTCTGCACTTCCGTCATTTCTTGTAGAAATGGCGCTACATCGCCTCAAGCAGGATCGCACTTTCAGACAAAAAAAACTCAAAGAAAACGTCCGGCTATTATCAACAGGTCTCAGACAGATGGGATACAACATAACATCACCAACGCACATAATTCCAATTATAGTTGGCAGTGAAAAGACAGCACTTGATTTTGGCAAATACCTTTACACTAAAGGCATATTTGTACAGCCAATAAGATATCCCACAGTGCCAAAAGATAGTGCAAGACTCAGAGTATCAGTCACCGCATGGCTAACAAAAAAACACATTGAATCTGCATTAGATGCATTTGAAAAAGCCGGAAGAAAGTTTGGAATAATGTGATTTATCTAAAAACGATACAGGATTATCTTCCGCGCACATCAAATCCAAGGAACATTGGCGAGCCAACATATACGGCTATTGCAATTATTATTCCAAGTGCGATTCCAACGATAATAAAGCGCTTGTTCATATCATGATCATAGATTAGCTAGATAAAAAGCAATACCAAACGGATTTGGACAAATCCTTTAATAAAAAAATCTTGTTTATTTATCAATGTCAGAGATAACTATTGCAGTTGCCGCACTAGCAGGACTGGGATCTTTTCTTGCGCCTTGCATACTTCCGGTAATTCCTGCATTTTTAGCATACATATCTGGCACAACAATTACCGAGCTGCAAAAGAATAACGGCGCCATATTGCTAACAAACAAATTCAATGTTATGATGAATACTATTTTCTTTGTTCTTGGATTCTCAGTTGTATTTTCTGTATTTGGTGTGATAATAAACAGTGTACTGGCAGAAACTGCATCATCACTCACATCCAGCCTCAATCAGATAGGCGGGATCATAATAATTGCATTTGGTGCGTTTGTTTTGTTATCAAATAGAATAAACAGGCTCAACTTTGAACGCAGGATATTTCCAAACAGAAGCAAATCGAGCTATCCACTATCATTTGTATTTGGATTGGCATTTGCAACATCATGGACTCCGTGCATAGGGCCCATTCTAGGCAGCATACTAACACTTGCAGCCACAACTCCAAGCCATGCATTCACATTGTTGCTTGCTTACTCACTTGGGCTTGGAATTCCCTTTATCGTAATGGGTGCATTCTTTTCTAGAATGACAGGTGTTATCAAACGCCTTAGCAGACATTTGAAATATTTCTCAATCATAATGGGCATGCTAATAATAATACTTGGCGTACTGGTACTGACAAATCAGCTTGCCGCAATAGCAAGTTTTCCAATTCTAAACGAATTATTGATTGGGTAAAACGATGAAATCTGAAGCAAAGACAGCAGCAATTATGGGTGGGATAGTAGTTGCAATAGTAGCGGCAATTGGAATCTATTTTACGTCACTTGATGCCCATCCACAAAACACGTTTTCAGCAGGTGTGATCGACAAAAGCGGCCTGAAGATGGCCCCTCAGTTGAAGGGAGTTTCAGGTTACATAAATTCAGATCAAAGCCTTAGCGAGACATTAAAAGGCAAAGTCGTATTGTATGACATTTGGACATATAGTTGCATAAACTGCCAGAGAACGATTCCGTTTCTTACAGCATGGGATGAGAAATATTCCGATAAAGGACTTGTCATCATTGGAATACACACACCAGAATTTGAGTTTGAAAAAGACATCAACAATGTAAAGCTGGCAGTTGAAAAGTTTGGGATAGAATATCCAGTAATACTGGACAACGACAAGGTCATGTGGAATTTGTTTGAAAATAGATATTGGCCAAGAAAATACATTGCAGATGCGGAAGGATACATCAGATACAACCACATAGGAGAGGGCGCATATGATGAAACAGAAAAAGTCATCCAAGCCCTCTTGAATGAAAGAGCAGAATCCATGGGGGTAAATTTCGATGTTCCACAGTCATTGGTAGAACTCAAAGAATTTGAACATGAGACAAGAACTCCTGAGCTTTACTTTGGATATAGTTTTGCATATGGAAGAAAACAAATCGGAAATACAGAAGGATTCCAACCAGGAAAAGAGATTACATATTCTATTCCAGATAGACTGCACGATAACAACTTCTATCTTGATGGGAAATGGCGTAATCTTGAGGATCGTATGATACTGGTTTCAGATACAGGTAGGATCGTTTTGCCATATTTTGCAAAGCAGGTCAATATAGTGGCAGCAGGAGAAGGCAAGATCACCATACTCATAGATGGGAAGATTATCGATTCTGCTATTGCCGGCTCTGATGTTAAAGATGGTATTGTCTACATATCAAAGCCAACATTATACAATCTAGTAAACTCTGAATACGCCTCAAGCAAGACAATAGAAATTCAGGTCGATGGGCCGGGATTTGAGATCTACACGTTTACTTTTGGCTAAATGATGTAACCCCACTATTGTGTAACTGGAGTGACGTGGCAGTCGGTTACAACATCCTTTAAAGCATATTTCTTAATGCAACACAGGGAAATGGGGTCAATAAGCGACAAATGGAATGACTTTGGAAGGTCGGACAATCTCTCACAGAGGATTCTTGATAAAGTAAAACCAGATGTGCCACTGAAAAACCGAATCGATGTGGCACAAAAGAATCTTCAACTTCAGATAGTCAAGCTAGACTCTATTGCGGTGAAAATAAAACAAAAACACGACTATATTTTTAACAAAATTGTTGCGGCACAAAAATCAAACAACAATTTACATGCCAAAGCGTATGCGACTGAGCTTTTAGAGATACGAAAGATGCACAACATGGTAAATGGTGCAAAATTAGCATTAGAACAGATTCAACTCAGACTAAACACAGTATCAGAACTAGGAGACATTGTAGTCACGCTCAGCCCATGCATGTCTGTAATCAAAGGACTTGGTGCATCGCTTTCTGGAATTATGCCAGAGGCTACAAACTCGATGCAGAATCTATCCCAGATACTTGGAGATGTGCTCACAGGCTCGTCAATGAACTCTACAGATACTATGACTTCTTACAGCCCAAGCGCAGATACACTTGCAATTCTGGAAGAGGCTCAATCAATAATAGAAGGCCAGACACGCGCAAACATTCCAGAACCCCCAACAAGCACGCCAAGTGTCGTGACGGAAAGAAAAGGAACTCTCATTTAGTCTTCTTTTTGCTTTTTTCAATCAAAATTTTCTTGATTCGCGATATTGTAGGATAGCTATATCCCCTTCTTCGATAATTACTAATCATCATTTTCCAGTTTTTGAGCCTCCATTGTGCCTGCTCGCTTGTAACTGAGTGAATTTCTTTTTGAATTATGCTTTTTCTTCCCACTTTTAAGACCCCAGCATCCTTTGCAGACCACCTATTTTTTGCAAATTTAAGGCCAAGTAGGATCTCCTCAACCGGCATTTCCCTAAAATACTCTTGAAGAGCCCTAAGTTGCTCTTCTGTAGGCTTGTTTAATGCCTTCAGATTGATGGTTGAATCGTCCATACCCAAGTTCAAAGAGTATTTCTTAATAGACGTGTGATAAACGAGTT
>JAWCRP010000076.1:0-5124 GCA_038869175.1 Candidatus Nitrosotenuis sp.
GAGTTAAAATGAACAAAAAAATGATGGACATGCTCGCATGTCCAATAGACAAACACTTTCCGCTTGAGATATTTGAGATCAAATCCGATAACGACGCAGTGGACGAAGGATCCCTATACTGCACAAAATGTAACAGGTTTTATCCCATAATAGAGGAGATTCCAATCATGCTGCCAGACGAGTTGAGGGATAAGAAACAGGAAATGGAGTTTCTTGAGAAAAACAAGACTGCCTTGCCCCAGAAAATAATTAAAGATGCAAAACCGTGGCACTTGTGATAGTTTGGTCAGCAATTTTATCTCAGAGAAAGCAAAGATAGGAAAGAATGTCAAAATCTGGCATTTTGCCTATGTTGGAGACAATACCACAATAGGCGACAACGTAAAGATAGGCTCCCTTGCACACATTGACTACAACGTAACAATTGGGAATGATACGGTAATAGAGGGCCTCGCTTACATTCCGCCGCTTTCCAAAATAGGCAAGAACGTCTTCATAGGACCTGCGGCAGTTCTCACAAACGATCCATATCCGCCAAGCGGCAAGCTAGTTGGAGTCACAATTTCTGATGGAGCAGTAATCGGCTCACGCGCCGTGATCAAGGCAGGAGTGACGATTGGACGCAACAGCGTCGTTGCCATGGGCGCAGTAGTTACAAAGGATGTTCCAGATGACACAGTGGTGGTAGGAGTTCCAGCAAGACCAAAATACACACGCCAAGAATACAACAAAAAACAAAAATCGTGGCAGTCTAGCGCCTGATCTCTTTTTGGAAGATCCTGTTTTTCAGCTTTGAGAGTATTACTATCCATACAATTACAAGTGCCAGTGCGACTAATGCCTTTATTGCAGAGCTGAGCAAAAAGTCCACATCATCTCCAAATCCGCGTATTGATATTTTTGCCACAACCAAAACAAGAACCCCTCCACCAGCTAAAATCAACCCCCACATCATTGCTATGAATGAATACATTGTGAACTGGCTCATATGCGAACCCCCATAAGAAATGCAGAGACAACTGCCAAAGATGCTGAAAATGCCGCAAGACGGAAGATCGCAAAGCCCACCTCCTTTTCAGATAGAGGTCTTCGTGCAACCAGCAGTCTGACCAAAGTTATTGGCGCATCCTTTTCCTTTGTCGCAGTTATCTTGTTATCATCAGTATGCATAGTTGGGCCTTTGATCTGTCTGTGCTCTACTATTTTCTTTACGCTTGACAAAAACAAAAACGAGTTTATGACCGCAGGAAGAAGCGCTATTGCCGCGATTACTTCGACGTTGCCCACTATTGCAATTGCCCCATACATTGCGCCAAGCGTCAATGCTCCCGAATCGCCTGGAAATATCCTACTTGGAAACTTGTGGTATCTGTAAAACGCAAGCGAGGCAAATACGAGTGGCAGCGACATTATTGCGACATCATATTCTTGCACAATTACAAGCGATATTGTTAGTGCTATCGATGCAATGGTAACAAACCCAGAGGCAACCCCATTCATAACATCAATAGAGTTTATAGTGTTGCCGGCAATTGATATCATCACCACAATCACTACCATAGATAGTAATGGTATTCTCACCTCACCAAAAATAGGAAATGCCAGTGTAGGCTCGTAAGCGCCAAGAAGTATTATCGGAAGCGCCGATACTGCGAGCGCAAGAGGTTTGAACCATCCACCCATTACCTTACGATCATCGACAAATCCGATCACAAATGCAGCAGATGTGGTAATCAGCACTGCAGATATCTGCCTTGAAACCATATCATTTGTAGAGAATACAAAGAAGAAGATCAGCTCCGACACTATGATTGCTGCGATTATTGCCGGTCCCCCAGGTCTTGGTATCATTGCACCTCCCAATCTATTGACATCCTTTACCATCCAGTTGTGTTTTGTCATAATGCGTATCAAGACAGGCACAAGCGTTAGGACTACAAGGAATGCGGCTGCCGATACCACTACAGCTGCTATTATTTCAGACTGCAATTACCTAACTTTTCCAAGTTGGGATTTAATATTATCTGCCAAAGCAGAGCCAATCTTGTCTATGCCCGCAAGCTTGTCGATTGGTATTTTTCTAAGATCCTCGATTGATTTTACCCCGTTGTTGTACAATCTGCGCGCCCTAATTCGCCCTATTCCCCTGATTTGAGTCAGATCAACAAGTTCCTCCTTTACTCCGTATGCAACCCTCTTTCTCAAAATAATCAGCTCCTCAAGCAGATCGGATCTTTCCAGAAGCTTTGCAAGCTCAGATACACAGTAAAGCAGCCAGTCTGCCATCTCCACCATCCTGTGTAGATCACCCGACTCTACACTCAGTTTGTCGGAAAGTTGGATTTCAGTTGCCTCATTTATCCAAGCGTGCAACGCAAGAAGCCCACGTGAGCAGTCGTATTCAGATATCAACTCGATAAGCTCTGACGAATTATTCTCAATTAGAACACTTGCTACCTCATAGTCTTTGTTTCGCAACGACATCTTTGGAAAAAACTCTTCAGAATTTGTAACAAGGTGTAATAGCCCCAAGGTATGCCTTTTGTTTTCTGACGCTTCCTCAATGCTTCGCTTAAAGTAGATTGCAGTTATCGGATCTATGTACAGCATGGATATCTTTTTTCCAAACTCAGTTGCTGCCAACCTGTCCACCTTTTGCACCACTAATTTTTCGTTAAGCAGAAATCTTTTTGCTATCTCGATTGCAAATTTGAGCGTATTTTTTCTTGTTTGTTTTCCTGCAAGAGTTTTTAGGAAAAACTCCAGCAGATCCTCTTCTTTTATTCCAGGATTTGACACTATGTGGCTCAATATGTGAATTCTTAAGAAACGGTCGTTTGCAAGCTGCGACTCGATCGGCTCTGGAGTCCCTTTCACATAATATTCCATCAGATCTTCGCTGTTAGAGTTGCCCACAATAACTGCCTCACCAAAATCATCATACTGAGGCCTGCCCGCCCGTCCACAAAGCTGTTTGTACTCCAAGATGCTTATGGGTTTGTTCATTCCAGCCCGAACATCATATCTTGTGATACTAGATATCACTACACGCCTTGCAGGCAGATTGACGCCGGCTGCAAGTGTAGGAGTGGATGCAATCATCTTTATTTTGCCATCCCTAAACTCGTTTTCTATTGTCTCCCTGCAATGTTGATTCAGCCCAGCATGATGAAATCCGACTCCTTTTTTCAAAAGAGCGCATAATGTTTTGAGCATTTCTGTATGCTCACCACTATCCAAAAGTTTTTTCGAGACTTGATCTAGGTATTTTTTTTCCGTATCAGTTAACATCTGCAATACAGCGTCAGCTCCTTTTGCCGCAAGCGATGCTGAACGTATGCGTGTTTCCGCAAATACTAGAGACTGACCCCCATTTTTTATTGCATCAAGACACAGATCAATTGCAGGACCGCGTATACTTGAATCAACCTCTATCGACCTGCCGTCACTCCATACAACGGTGCCGCCATCATACACGCCCTCGGCTAAAGGAACTGGTCTCCATGTACTTGATACCAGCTTGCAGCCAAGCCAGTCAGCCAGCTCATCAGAGTTTGTGATTGTTGCACTCAATCCAAGAATCTGCGGCTTTGATTCCAGCTCCTTGAGCCGTGTCAAGACCACCTCAAGTGTCGGACCCCTGTCCAGATCGCCAATCAAATGCACCTCATCAGCTATTACAAGACCAATACTATCTACCCATTCCACACCATGCCGCATGAGCGAGTCCATTTTCTCGTTTGTCAACACTATCACATCGGCCTTTTCCAAGTCCTTATCAACCGAATCAAGGTCGCCTGTTGATATTACAATGTTTATCTTCCTTCCAAGATCAACATCGTATAGTTTTTTAAATTCAGAGTATTTTTCTGACGCAAGCGCCTTAAGAGGCGACAGATACACCACCTTGCCAGCTCGTTCTTCCAGAAACTGCAACATTGCAAGCATGGCGATCAGGGTCTTGCCGCTTGCTGTTGGAGCTGACACTAGAATGTTTTTCCCCTCAAGAAGACCCGCCTCTACTGCCTGTTTTTGAGGAGGATACAGCTCGTCGATCTGAAGAGCCGCCAAAAGCTTGCGTGACGATTCAGATAATGGAAGCTTGATAGCACTCATACGCGATTATAGTGGCCAGGCTTGGATTCATAAATTGATGCTTCGCGAAGCATACGCCTGATAAAGTTTCTTGCTTCCTCTTCTGTGAATTTGCCGGTCTTTACAAGCTCCTTTACAAATGACTTTTCCTCAACTGCAGTCTTGCTGTCACCCTCAAGCGACTTGAGAACATCCATGAACAGTTGTAATTTGGAGACCTCGCTGTGCGGTCTTCCTTGCAGGACCCCCAGGTCTACCTTGCCGGTATTTACATCGACTCCGGCATCCTCAAGCATACTTTGAATTAGAAATATTGCCCTGTCTGCGTCCTCGCCATCCACCTGGTCTTTTTGTAAAAGTCTTGCCCTCGCAGTGGCAAGCCTGACAAGACCTCCAAGCTGTCTTGGTGTGACAGTGATCATCTCCTCGGATTCCACGTTTCTCATTGTCAGATAGTATTCCAGTATCTTTTCCTCTGCTTCCGGTGTAAGAATCGGATCAATCCTCTTGCAGTATGCAAGATATTTTGTAAAAATATCAACATCTACTAGTGATCGTGTGTCAGTTGAGGATTTTTTGTGCATTCCTATTATGTGCCGGGCAATATTCCTGTCCTTCTCCTTTGATGGTATGTCGCGCACTACAAATATCAGATCAAATCTTGTCAGGAGCGGTATAGGCAATGCCACATTTTCTGTTATATTTTTGAAAGGATCATACTTGCCATACATTGGGTTTGCCGCAGCAAGTATTGAAGTTCGTGCGTTGAGTGTGGCCACAATTCCCCCTTTTGCGATACTTGCTGACTGCTGTTCCATCACCTCGTGTAGTGCGCTTCTGTCCTCCGGCTTCATCTTGTCAAATTCGTCGATACAATTATGAATATAGACCAAGGATGCCTCGTAGTTGTGATGCCTGTCCACACTCAGATCATATACATAGCCTTCGTATGGAATTCTTTCAACATTCACAACCTTCTCAATTCCGCGTTCCATTGAACCTTTGTGGTTTATTTCAAGTGTGTTTTCC
>JAWCRP010000077.1:0-5055 GCA_038869175.1 Candidatus Nitrosotenuis sp.
TCACCCTTATCGTCATAATATCCTGCTAACGCTACCACAAATGCCTGCAACATAACCATCGGGTCTGCATTCTTTCGCCAGTTTCTCATATTGGATTGCATCTGGCGCGGCATGTCCCGTGCATCTATCAGTCTTTGTTTGAATTCCTCATATTCTGTTTTAGTTGGAAGCTTATCGTATAACAAAAGGTATGATGTCTCCTCAAAGGTGGAATTCTTCGTCAGATCTAAAATGTCGTAACCTCGATAAATGAGCTTGCCACGTTCACCATCAATATCTGATATCTTGGTATCTGCTACTTCTATATCCCGTAATCCTATGTTCTTTGTCTCCAAACTGTATATTTGCCTTAAAATTTACTATTAAGTTTTACATTTGGACTATAGTTGGGATTGTAATTTCCAATATGCGGCGGCATCTAACGAAATTAGCATTACAAATATTGTTACAGATATTAGGGCACAAGTCTTGGGTGCTGAATGTATATGCCATCTGCGCCTAATGCTAGAGGGTGAATCTGCTCACTGTGTTTTATGCCTCGCATTTTTGTAACTTGGATGGTTCTCTCCATCGCATCACCTCTTCTAATATGTTCCAGTTGTATTATTCCTGATGCCACAAACCACTCGATCGGGGTTTTTTCATCCCCGATAAACTCTGATATTAACAAGGATGTCACCTAAACATTCTCCAACGCTTGAATCATTCCCTGAAGTCCGTGCCTCATATGAAATTTGTTGGTGTACTACATTACAAGTATCGTAATTGGCTCTATTACCATTCTTTGCACCAATTCTTCGTATACCGCCAAGTAGCAATCTAGTTAGACGCTCAGACTGCATGTGCTCGCCTCTGTATAACGAGTCATCCTTGCCAATATTTTACAACATGTTAGTCTAATAGTACAAAGCCTGTTTGTATAATCTGACTTTACATTTAAGATTATGTCACAAACGGAAAGAGAATTTACTAGCCAAGTGGACAAAATCATACTTGAAGCATCACCAGAACTTTTAGCTAAACTTGCTGACATCGACCGAAAAACACAGCTTACAATGCTGACGTTTTATGAGGTGTATCTTCAACTATCAGATGAAGATAGAAAACAAATTATGGTTTCAAGTGACATGACAAAAAGCAAGTAAAACGCTTTTGGGTTTAAATATGGTAGCTAGGGATTGCGTATGTGGTCCTTGCAAAAAAAAGTACAAAGACATCTAAGCGAACAAAAACACTCTGCCTATCACACATGGAAGATGCAGATGGAATAAGCTCAGCTGCATTAATTCGTGAGGCATTTGGGGGGGATACAATTCTTGTCGACTATCCAGGACTAATGCCTGCAGTCGAATCGCTATTAGGCGATGAAAAGTTAAAGTCATTATATATCTGTGATTTAGGTTTAAGCAAAAATAATCAGGAGCGATTCGTTGAGGTTCTAACACAGCTAAAGAAAAGCAAGGTATCTGTTACGTACATTGATCATCATGATATTGATCCGGAAATAATCACAAAACTGGAAAAAGCAAAAATAAAGATATTTCACGACGTTAACGAGTGTACTACAGTTCAGGTATATGACGCATATAAAAAACGACTATCGGATCATGCTTCGTTCGTGGCTGCATGCGCTGCCATTACTGACTATATGGAAGACAGGCCAAAAGGTTCTAAATTATTACAAATCTACGACAGACAGTTTGCCCTGATCTCTGCTACAGTTCTAACATACAATATCGTGGGTCATCAAAAAGATCCGGATTATTTACTTTATTTGGTGGAGATGCTCAGTGAATCAAAATACCCGCATGAGATTCCAAATTCGTTCGAGTTTGCACAAATTCAAGTGGAAAAACTTGCCACCATGATTGCCAAGGTCAAAAAATCCCTCAAAAAAATGAAAAATCTTGGGTATATGGAAATCACCGATGCTGGAGCAAGCGGCGCAGTAAACTTTGTCCTAGGACTGTCTGGAAAAAATGTAGGTGTTGCATACAAAGAACGAGTCGATCATGGTATCTATGCCGTCTCAATTCGCGGCTCAAAGTCATGTCAAATTCATCTTGGTAGACTGGTGAACTCCTTGGCGCAGGGATTTGGTGGCTCAGGTGGAGGACATGACAAGGCATGTGGTGCAGTAATACCAAAAGACAAGATAATGCCATTTATCAAGGCGCTTAACTCGAAACTAAACTAATCTATTTCTACAATCGCATCTATTTCTACAGTGGAATTTAGTGGCAGACTTGATACTCCAACTGCAATTCTAGTATGTTTGCCTTTTTCACCAAAGATCTCATAGAATAGGTCAGATGCGGCATTTATCACCTTTGGATGATCTGTAAATCCTTCAGACGAATTAACAAAACCCGATACTCTGACAATCTTTGTTATCCTATCCAGGCTTCCAAGTGTGGATTTTAGCTGTGCCAAGATGTTGATTGCACACAGCCTTGCTGCCTGCTGAGCTTCTTCAAGCGATTTTTCCGTTGGCACTTTACCTGAAAATATAACCTTGCCATCCTGTACTGGAATTTGTCCTGACACAAACGCCATTCCTCTTGATAATATCACAGGCGTGTAAGATCCTGCTGGTTTTGGTGGTATTGGAAGTATAATGCCTAGTTTTGCTAATTTCTCCTCACTCATAAAACCAGTTTTATCTTGCCATGTTTTTAGTCTTCTTACTGGAGTAATTTGGCAGATAATGTATTAGACTATTTTTAGGTGAACTAGCTCGCCCTTGTGCGAATCTGAACGGTAGATCATCTTTGGACGATGGCCATTCTGCTCAAGATAGCTTTGTAGGAGCATTGCCCAAGGAAGTGAGTGACCACTGTTGATTTTTGATTCTAATGTTATGTTGTGGGTCTTCTCATCATATTGGGCTCTTCCAGAGCATGTTATCTCAAGTGTGGAATTTACCAAGTCTAGAATCTGTTCTAGTGATTTTTCCTTCAACGATATGCCGTTTTTCTCTAAAAACTTGACAAAATCTACAAGCTTTGTCTTTGAACTTACAATGGAATTTAATGCAAACCCAAGACCGTTCTCATTTATAATGTTGATAATCTTGCAGACCTCAAGTGCCTGACTTTTTGTCATTTCCGTTAGATTGTCTATTTTCAAAGCGCTTTTCCATATTTGTCCAAAAAGTCTTACCTGACTTGAACCTAGTATGTCAGTTGACGAAAAAACTGCACCCTTCCCACTAGTATTGTCAATTAAAAGCATCTCAGTATCATCAAAAACAAAGCAATTCTGGATAAGTTCAGAGGATCTGATCTTTACACCTTCTGGAATAGCTCTAAACGATTCACTGCCGATTACCTGTATTGGCACAACCAGCTTTACGTCCAAATCTCTTCTTAGCACAGATAGTAACTCTTCTTTACATTCTGCAAGTATGCTCATGCCCCAAGAGTCCGCAGTAACATATATCGATGATTTTGCACCGCTAATCATAGTCTTCATCTGTTTTACAACGTAGTTTTGGTGTAAGTGGAAGTATCTTTTTTCTTCGGCGCCACGTGCTTTCTTGCTTTCCTCACTAATCTTCTTCATCTTTGAGACAAGCGTATTCATTGCATCAACCTTGTTAATTTGCTCATGTATTATGTCATCAAACGCATCCTCTGGAGCAATACCAGTACACATAACTGGCTTGCTTTTTGATAATATTGCTAATTTTTTCTGTTGCAGCTTTAGAAGCACAGGATATACCTTTGTCCTTGGAAGGTCAGCATAATACGCTACCTCGCTTGCTGATATTGTGCCGTGAGTAATAAGTGCTACATAAGCACGGGCCTCGTATTGGGACAGGCCAAACTCCTCCAAACTTACGGTTAATTCTCGTTCTTTTGCCATGTTGTATCTGAGCGGATTATTACGTAAGATCAGGTGTCAATTTCATTGGACAAAACCTTGAAAAAAAACTCCAGCTGTAACCGCGACCTACTGTTACCGCGGTTAAACTAAAACCCGAGACACCCATCTAATATAGACAGAGTTAATTTGTAGTCAGACATGGCCGCAAACTCAGTATATGTAAATGATGTACTACAGGTTTTACCAAACCCGTACGCGCTAACAATAAAGCCGAGACTAGAATACTCGGCATTTCTTGCAAACTCTATTCTTAAAAAACTGCAAAAAGAGCAAAAATTCATCAGAGAGTCTAACAGGAATTTTTATCTTGAGAATGAAGGTATGGTGACTGATAATATCCAATTCAAAGAAGCAGTTTACCTTGAAACCTGCATTGCTTGTGGAATTGAAACCATAAAGATTGCTCAACGCCGCATAAATTCCGTCTCTAACATTAGTAATTTGTCTCAAATCATATCGCCGCTTGTATCTGCAGTGCGCACTATAAGCTCCAATCTGTATTTGGGCCTGCCGCAGATTAGTCGTGATCTGGTCGAATTATCCGGATTGCTGGGAAGCATTGTTATGGATTCTGGCAGTCTGTCTGAGGTGAAATTTGATTTTAAGCAGACCAATCTTGAGTCAAGGCATATACTTGCTGAAGTAAATTTGATTGTGGAATCTAAAATTCGCACCTCATACCCTAATCTGAGCACCTAAAAAGGTCAAATCAATGAAATCTTTTGAATCGGGCAGCTTTGAGCGTGACCTTGAGAAGATAAGACACCTAACAGGCATAGTTAAAAAGAGACTTTTGGAATCAAATCCGAACTATGAGCGTAAAATAGCCAATCTTACGGAAGAGGAACTTGAGGATCTGGATGTGGTTCTTGGCTTGGCAGAGCGACTTTTAATAAAATACTATCACAAAAAGGATGCCTATTACATTCTAAAAGAATTCGTAGATATGATGAAGGACTGGTCTGGGCCTCTGGATGGAATCAACGATGAATTACAGGTGCTATTAATGTCTGCACAATACTCTATCACTGAAATCAAGACTGCCCAAAGCGATGTGTCATCAAATCTGTCATTTGACAAACACTCGACACAAAAGCAGTCCGGCGAGTGTGTTGGTACAATAAATTTAACAAAATCTGCTACACCTGTTTACACACAAGAATACCA
>JAWCRP010000078.1:0-5003 GCA_038869175.1 Candidatus Nitrosotenuis sp.
CGGTCTTGTACTTGCAATGATTATTGTCTTGTCGGCATCCTTGATTTTGAACTTCATGTATACCAGCTTTGTTGGTATGTCTTGGTATTGGATCTCTGCGTCTGCTATGGTTGTTCCAGATACCCAGTCATAGTTGTTTGGTCTTGTTGCCTTGTAGATGATCCCTCTTTTCCATAACTCGATGAATGTTGACTGCGTAAGAGTTCTATATTCTTCAGAATCGGTCCTATAGTATCTGGCAAAGTTTGCCGAAAGTCCAAGGCTTTTCATTATCTGTATCATTTCAGCCTCAAGATCGTCAAGTGAGCTTTTGCACAACTCTAAAAACTTGCTTCTCTCGGTTTCCTGCATTCGTATGTTGTGTTTTTTTTCAGTGTAGATTTCTACGGGGAGGCCGTTCCTGTCTATTCCGATTGGAAAGTAGACGTTGTGGCCTGCCATTCTTGCAGTTCGTGCAATCATGTCGATTTGTGAATAATGCGCCGCGGCACCTATGTGCCATGGCCTTCCTGATGGATACGGTGGTGGCGTATCTATTACAAAGTTGCTTTCTTGCGGTACAAAATCGTATAGGCCTGTTTTGTGCCACTGTTCAAGTATCTTGTTTTCAAGCTCTGGGTTCCATGATGTCTCTTTTATCTTCGGTTCCATTGCAACCTATGCCTTTGATATTTTTGAAATCAGATGTGCTCCCTTGTTGTATCCTTCGTAGATATACACTCCTACTGCCTCAATGTTTCTTGGGAGTTTGGGGACTAGGATCTTTATTATCTCGGTGGAGAGGTTTTCTACTGTGGCCTCGCCCTCAAGAAGGTATGTCGTGTTTTTTGGAACCTGCATGTCAAACATTCCCTTTGGTCCCTCAAACATTATCCTAAAGTGAGAGTCGTCTTCGGCTTTGAGATATTTTTTGTTGATGAAAAATTTATGATCTAAGATGCCTATTGTCTCCTTGATTATCTTTTTTGCCTCGCCAAAGTCGATAAGAAGATTGTTCTTCATATCCCCTACAAGCTCCACTAACACGGTGGATGTGTGGCCGTGCAGTATGGAGCATTTTTCTACAAGGGGCAGAATGTGCGCGTAATCAAACGCAAATGATGGATCTTCTATGAATATGGAGCCAGACTGCGCATCCTTTGTGTCATAAAAAAATACTTCGTTCATCTCCTTTAGCTTTGCTGCAAACTTGGTGCTACCAATTGCCATCATCTTTGCATCAGGAATCTCCTGCTTTAGCTGCTTGTATTTTTCGATCTCTTGTTCGGAGTCTATCACCTCGATCAGCTTTCCATCACTGGTTTTAAAATCGACAGTCACATTCTTGCCGCTTGGCATGATAATCTTGTGCTGGTATTCATAATCAAGTCCCAAAAATGACAGCATCTGGGCTACGGAAAGCTCCGTGCGAGATCTTAAAAGCTTGCCCTTCTTGTCGATATATCTAAAATCCGCATCAAGTATTGCAGGCCCTGCACTCATTTGGTGACTTTGATCGAATCGCTTTATAAATTGATTATCGCCAACTATTGAAGGGAGTTTAGTACCTTTGCAAGTGCAACATCGTTCTGTGTTATGCCGCCAGCATCATGAGTTGTCAAATCGACGCTAAGCTTGTTGTATACGTTAAACCATTCAGGATGGTGGTTTAGTCTTTCTATGTGAAGTGATGCCTTTGACATAAAACCGAATGCGTCTACAAAGTCGTCGAAAACAAAATCCTTGTGCAGCTTACCGTCTTTGATCGTCCAGCCACTCAGGTTTTTCAGCTCTGTCTGTATCTGGTCCTCTGATAGCCGTTCTAGTCTCATGACACACAAAAAGACGTCATCAATTAATAATTTTGTTGGTGCTATCAAAAAAACGAAGTTCTATATGTAAACCGACATAAAAAATTCCATGAAAGCTCTAGTATACGAAGAATATGCGCCAGATGATGATTATGCCAGAATTCTCAAAATAAAGGAGGTCGATTACCCAAAACCGAAACCAAACGAGGTTGTGTTCAAGGTAGAGTACGCCGGTCTTAATCATGATGACATTTGGGGAATGAGAGGAAAACCGCTCCAGGTACCACTGCCGCACATCTCCGGCTCTGATGCTGCAGGCCGGGTTGTCGAAGTCGGAGAAGACGTAAAGGACATCAAAGTCGGAGACAGGATCGTCTCCCATGGAAATCTGTCATGTCGAGTGTGTAGTTTATGCACAAGCGGAAGGGAGTTTGACTGCAAAGGCAGAAGGGTGTGGGGATTTCAGACTGGGCCTTTATGGGGTGGTTATTGCGAGTATACGCATCTTCCTGAGACGAACGTGGTAAGAATTCCAGAAGGCGTAAGCTATGAGGATGCTGCGGCTGCGTCAATGACGATGATGACGGCATGGCACATGCTTGTGGGACGTGCAAAAATACGCCCAGGACAAACTGTCTTGGTGATGGGTGGTGGCTCTGGCATGGGAATATTTGGAATACAGATAGCAAAACTGTACAAATGCGACGTGATTGCAACTGCAAGTCAAAGCAAACTTGAGGAGTGCAAAAGACTTGGAGCCGATTTTGCAGTGGATCATAGAAAGGAAGACTGGCACAAAGAGGTATTCTCAATATCAAAGGAGCTGGCAAAAAGCAAGAACACTAATCCTGGAATAGATGTAATTTTTGAACATATTGGGGGGTCACATTGGAACAAGGAACTCACTCTTCTAAAATACGGGGCAACACTTGTTACCACGGGTGCCACAACCGGTTACGATGTAAACACAGATCTAAGACATGTGTTCTTCAAGGGGACAAATGTTCTTGGCTCAACTCTTGGCTCAAAACATGAGCTTGAAGATGGATTGTATTGGATGTCAAAAGGAAAGATAAGATCTATTGTGGATTCCATCTATTCTATGTATGAGGCGGTGGAGGCTCACAGAAAAATGCTCAATGGCAATCTTTTTGGCAAGATACTGATGCGACCAAGCTAAAAATATTCGAGTACTTCGCTGAGATTGGATGCTTCGACTACTCTCATGCCGTACTTTTCTTCCATGATTGGAGAAAGCGGCTTTGGCTCCGACTTGCAACTTTTGTAGACGAATGGACCTTCACGTGATTCTTGACATTCCTGCACGTATACTATGCCAAGCCCTCTTGGAACGATGAATATATCTGCGCCATTTTTGGCAGCCGCGTCGGCCTTTTCGAATATTCCACCTACCTGTCCCATCGAGCCATCCTGTCTTATGGTTCCTGTCATTAGCACAGTATCGGGTATTTCTCTGTCTTGTATCTCTAATACCAAAAGGACGGCCATTGCCATCCCTGCACTTGGGCCGTCCACTGCCTGCAGATCCTCATTGTTTTTTGAAGAAATGGAAAATATGATGTCTTTTTTTGATAGATCTGCTCGTGTATACTCTTGGGCCACCGCTACTGCGGTCTTGGCCGATGTCTGAAAGTCGACCCCGGTTGGAATTGCGGTGTTTACCAACACAAGACCGTCACCTTCGCGTATGTCAACTGTGATGTTCATGACCGTGCCCTCATACCTTACATCTTGAAAGAATCCACTTCCAACCAAAATCGGTCTTACCGCAACTGCCGTAATTGACTTGGAGCCGGAAAATGTAGGTGTATACCTTTCAGTCTCTGTTATTGGAATGGAATTTCTTTCCGACTGCATTTGCGAGTTCTGCTTTTGAAGTGATTCTAGTTGGGCAGTCAAGTTCTCGACCTGCCCAACTAGTATCTGGTTGCTTGTGAGCAAGTTGTAGTTGATGAAAATTGATACTCCCAATACTATTCCAAGTACTATGGCGACTTTACCTATCATGAGTTTGTATTTCTCATGGTATGATGATTTATTATTTTTTGGCAGGCACAAACATAACCTCTTAGTAGGAAGTCTTTACAGTACACACATGCAAGACACAGATGCATTGCTGGAAAGAATGCACAAGGCAATACAAAACACCATCAAGGAAAAGAAGATAGGCATAGCATTTTCAGGAGGCGTTGATAGTGCACTAATTGCCAAGATATGCTCTGATCTTAATTACGATGTCACATTGATAACTATTGGATTTGCAGGCTCGCACGACATCATGTTTGCAAAGAAGGTAAACGAGGCACTAAAGATGCCTCACCACATAATGGAGATAAATCCATTAGAATTTTCCGATGTCGTCAAAAAGATCAAATTGCAAATTAGCATTGAAAATCTATCATGGCTTGAGAATAGTATTGCATTTTACCACATTGCAAAACTAGCACATGATATTGGTCTTGGGGTGGTAGTGACCGCAAATGGAATTGACGAGCTGTTTTGTGGATATAATGGATATCGCGATGCGATAAAAAAAGGTGAGCAGGAGGTAATGGGGCTTATCGACTCTAAGATAACAAATGAAATCGCAATGATGCAGGCAGTAAATAACGTGTGCTCGGAGTTTGGTGTAAAAATCGTCCAACCGCTCCTACTACCGGAGTTCATAAAGTATGCAAAGTTAATCCCAATATCTGAAAAGATAACAGGTTATGACGACCTTTACAGAAAGCACATAGTAAGGAGACTTGCGTTACATGTGGGAGTGCCAGAATTTTCTGCAAATGCAAGAAAAAAGGCGATGCAATACGGATCATTGATTCACAAGACTTTGATAAAGTCAAAAATCTTGTAATGTCTTATCTGTTCGTGGTGCAGGGTTTTACTTGAATCTGGTGCACACTTTTTGTACTATGTTGTTTACGTTGGTGATTATCTGTGGTGCAGCTCCAAGATGCAGCTCCGGTGAGAATATTTTGTCGATCTCATCTTCTGTTAGTTTTGCAGATATTGAGGAATCTGCCTTTATTGCGTCGATGTAGTCTGTTCCACTATCATGTGCTTCAAATGCAACACGTTGTACATCTCGGTATGCCTCAAATCGTGGAACGCCTTTTTTGATCAGAGCTTCAAGTACAAACTCTGCAAAGATCTGGCCTTTTGTCACATACAGATTGCTCTTGATCCTCTCCG
>JAWCRP010000079.1:0-4921 GCA_038869175.1 Candidatus Nitrosotenuis sp.
ATTATTCTCGTCATTTTGATGGCAGAATGCCAGGCGAAAAAGCGTTTTGCCTTTTGGATTTTTTTGGTGAGGACTTTTTACTAGTTATTGATGAGTCACATGTGACCATACCACAGCTGCATGCAATGTACGGAGGAGATCATACGCGAAAAAAGTCTCTTGTAGAGTACGGTTTTAGACTTCCAAGTGCGTTTGACAACCGACCGCTGAAATTTGAAGAATTTGAGCAATACATACGAAATTGCATCTTTGTTTCTGCAACGCCATCCGAATATGAAAAAAGAATTTCCCACCAAATTGTAGAACAGCTTGTGCGTCCTACCGGCCTTATAGACCCACAAGTAGAAGTCAGGCCCATAAAGAATCAGATGGATGATCTCATAGTAGAGATAAAAAACACTGCCAAAAATGGCCAACGCGTATTGGTGACCACATTGACAAAAAGAATGGCCGAGGATTTAGCAGAATACCTTTCAAAAAATGAGATCAAAGTAAGATACCTACACTCTGAAATTGAGGGATTACAAAGGACTGAGCTGATAAGGCAGCTACGATTAGGAGATTTTGATGTTCTTGTAGGCATAAACCTGCTAAGGGAGGGTCTTGACATACCAGAAGTAGCACTTGTTGCAATACTTGATGCTGACAAGGAGGGATTTTTGAGAAATTATACCAGTCTCATTCAGACATTTGGGCGTGCTGCAAGAAATTCCGATGGCTCAGTAATACTATATGCAGACACAATTACAAAATCAATGAGGGCCGCAATTGATGAAACAAACAGAAGGCGTGTAAGGCAGATACAATATAACACCACACACAATATAACACCAAAAACTATCATAAAATCAATACCAGACCAGACAACAACGCTTGATGACATTAAGAATAAAACAACACATGATCTCAACAAAGACATAATCGAAATTGAAACACAAATGAAAAAATATGCAGAGGATTTAGATTTTGAGAAGGCAATCGAATGCAGGGACCGCCTACGTAGAATTCAAGTCGAGTTGGAGAAAAAACATGCACGATAAACTGAAGATTCGTGGTGCAAGACATCATAATTTAAAAAACTTGAATTTGGATATTCCAAAAAATAAACTTGTAATAATATCAGGTTTGTCAGGCTCTGGAAAATCCACACTGGCATTTGATACCATATATGCAGAAGGACAAAGAAGGTATGTTGAATCCCTATCGGCATATGCAAGACAATTTCTAGAGATGATGGACAAGCCAGATGTTGACTCTATTGAAGGGTTATCTCCAGCAATATCAATTCAACAAAAAACCACTTCAAAAAATCCACGCTCCACAGTAGGCACCACTACAGAGATTTATGACTATCTTAGACTTTTGTATGCTAGGATTGGTACACCGCACTGTCCAAAATGTAAAAGAAAGATATCAAATCAATCAGTAGAATCAATATGCGAATCCATCTTCAGGGATTTTGCAAGCAATCAAGTTCTAATTTTATCTCCGCTCATTCAAAGAAAGAAAGGAACGTATGAGAAGCTTTTTGAGCAAATGAAAAAAGACGGTTACTCTCGCGCACGCATAGATGGCCAGATTGTGCTGCTAGAAGAACAAATACCAGAACTAGACAGACAAAAGTGGCACAATATTGAGATTGTTGTAGACAGAATGATGGCCTCAAAGGCAGAAAAGTCAAGGCTTTTTGAGGCAATTCAGACCGCCTTGAAGGCATCAAAAGGGTCAGTTCTCATATCGGCGGACAAACAGGAACAAATGTTCTCACAAAATAACGCTTGTCCTTATTGTGGAATAACAATTGGTGAGATAGAGCCAAGAACCTTTTCGTTTAACTCTCCTTTTGGGTCATGCAAGTCATGTAACGGTCTTGGAATAAAGATGGAGTTTGATCCAGATCTTGTAATACCTGACAAATCAAAATCAATTCTAGATGGAGCCATAGTACCATGGAATGGTCGCTTTTCTGCGTTTAGAAGACAAGAGCTTAGAGCAGTTGGAAAAAAATTCGGATTTGATTTGATGACCCCAATTCGCAAGATGAATTCAGACCAGCTAAAAGTGATACTACATGGCACATCACAGATGATTAATTTCGAGTATGAGTCAAAAACAAGTGATTCATCATGGAAATACACCAACTCTTTTGAGGGCGTGCTCAATACTCTTCACAGACTGTTTATGGAAACAGATTCCGAGTCAAAAAGAGATTGGCTCAAACAATTCATGAGGGACATTCCATGCAACGACTGCGGTGGCAAAAAACTAAAACCGGAAGCGCTTGCAGTGAAAGTAAATGGCATGGGTATCTCCGATGTATGTGATCTATCGATTGATGAGTGTTATGATTTTTTTAAAAACATCAAGCTGACAGAAACAGAAGAATACATTGCAAAGGATGTTCTAAAAGAAATCATAGAACGCTTGGAATTTCTAAGAAATGTGGGCCTGAACTACCTTACGTTAAATAGACAGAGTAGTACACTCTCAGGTGGAGAGTCGCAGAGAATTAGATTAGCAACACAGATTGGATCTAACCTTACAGGCGTCCTTTACGTATTAGATGAACCCACCATAGGACTTCATCAACGCGATAATGCAAGGTTAATCAAGACATTAGTAAAATTGCGCGATTTGGGAAACACGATAATTGTAGTTGAACATGATGAGGAGGTAATAAAGAATGCAGACTGGATAATAGACCTTGGACCTGGGGCAGGAATACATGGTGGAAACATTGTTTTTGAGGGAACTGTAAAACAGATACTTAACAACCACAAATCCGTAACTGGTGTTTATCTTAAGAACAAGAATATCATAACTTTAAACGACAAAGTAAGGCAACAAAAAGGTAAGATCGTTCTAATAGGTGCTGCTGAAAACAACCTCAAGAACATCACAGTCGAGTTTCCCCTAGGGCTTTTGATCACTGTAACAGGAGTGTCAGGATCTGGGAAATCTACACTAGTAAATGAGATTTTACTAAAGGCATTGACGGCAGAATTCTATAAAACCAATGAAAAAGCAGGAAAACATGAGAGTATTAGCGGAATTGAAAATATCGACAAGGTCATTGCCATAGACCAATCACCAATAGGCAGAACCCCAAGATCAAATCCTGCCACATACATAGGAGTATTCACACATATACGCGAATTATTTGCAAACACCGAAACATCAAAGGAAAGAGGATATGCACCAGGGCAGTTCTCATTTAATGTAGCAGATGGCAGGTGTTTTGCATGTGAAGGCGACGGAGTAAAAAAAATTGAAATGCAATTTCTATCTGATGTGTATGTAAAGTGCGATGAATGTAAAGGAAAACGATACAATACTGAGACGCTCGCAGTATTGTACAAGGGGAAAAACATTGCAGATATTTTAGATATGACTGTGGAAGAAGCACTTGAGTTTTTTGAAAACATACCATCAATTAAGAGAATACTCCAAACGGTCTACGATGTTGGCCTTGGATACATAAAGCTTGGTCAGTCATCTACAACACTGTCAGGTGGAGAGGCGCAAAGAGTAAAACTTGCATCAGAGCTATCAAAAAGAGACACAGGTAGAACACTTTACATTTTAGATGAGCCCACAACTGGACTACATTTTGCAGACGTTCAAAAACTACTAGACGTGCTCAACAGACTAGTAAATCTAGGAAATACGGTAGTTGTGATTGAACATAATATGGATGTAATTAGAAACTCTGACTGGATTATTGATCTTGGACCTGAAGGCGGGGACAAAGGCGGACAAGTGGTGGCCTGCGGAAAGCCAACCGAGGTGGCCAAGAATCCAAAAAGCTATACAGGAAAATACCTCAAGATGTTGATGAATTGACTGTAGACATTAACAAAATCAACGTACCAAATCAGCCAGGAGTATATCTGATGAAGGATTCAGATGGCAAGATAATCTACATAGGTAAAGCTAAAAACCTGCGAAATCGAGTAAGGTCGTATTTTTTGAAAAATCAAAACTATAAAACTCAAAAACTTGTAGAAAGAATTGCAGACGTCGAGTTTGTGCTTACAGATAATGAAAGTGAGGCATTTTTGCTAGAATCCAACATGATAAAGCAATACAGGCCAATGTTCAACATAGAATTAAAGGATCAGCAAAGATACACTTACCTGAGACTTACCGATGAAAAATTTCCAAGACTTGTTGTGGCAAGAAGAACAAGAACCGGCAAGTTTCTTGGCGGAGGAAAGGTGTTTGGACCATTCACACAAGGAAGTTCGAAGCTCTTAACGATCGGCTCACTTCGAAAGACGTTCAAAATTAGAATTTGCAAACACCTTCCAAAGAAGGCATGTTTAGAATACCACATCGGAAACTGTGAGGCCCCATGCGAGATAAAAAAAGCCCGGGAGGATTACGGCAAGCATGTTGCCGACTTGGAATCAATCTTGAAAGGAAAGGATCTGCAAGAATATGCAAAAAAGCTCGAGTATGAAATGATAGAGGCTGCAGAAACCCTACAATTTGAGCGTGCCAAGGAAATACGTGATACTTTACGCAGATTGGATAGCCTCAAAATAAGCCAGAAAATGGAAAATATTCATAATTATGATGAAGAATATTTTGGCATAATAGTGCAAGAGCACACTGCTACGGTCATGAATTTTAAGAAAATTAACGGAGTGATAAGGGATAGCAATAAATTTTCATTTGATCTGGTAGGTGATAATTCATTTGAAAACTTTCTTTTCCAGTATTATACAACAAATCAAATCCCTCCAACTATAATCGTAAATCAGATTCCAGAAAACGCAAAATTGCTAGAACATTTGCTTACAAAACTAGCCGGATTTCAAGTCAGTATAATTCTTCCCAATAATAAAAGACACAAGGAGATGATTGATTTAATCATGAAAAATATTCTGTTAATGCAGACAATGAAGGGGGAGCCTGC
>JAWCRP010000080.1:0-4873 GCA_038869175.1 Candidatus Nitrosotenuis sp.
TGGCGGCGCAGTTATCTCCCCTGTAAACTCTTTTGGTGATCTCACATCTACAAGACCGACCTCGTTTCTGTCAAGTGCGCGTCTGACATCAAACAGGTAAGCTCTTAACCCCTCATCTGGTGGTTGAGATACATAGCTTGTGGCTGCAATCTTTGGCTCCTCTGTTGTGTATGGGCGCTTCTCAAGCTCCCACTTTTTCCTTCCGCCATTCATTATTCTGACATCCTTGTGTCCATAGTACTTGAACACCCAGAATGCAAATGCTGCAAACCAGTTGTTAAAGTCGCCATAAAGCACCACTGATGTCTCAGGCTTTATTCCGTTTTTTGACATCAATGTCTCAAACTGCTGCTTGTTTACAATATCGCGTGTGTTAGGATCGTTGATGTCGCGCCTCCACCAGATCAGGCTGGCGCCTGGGATGTGGCCTTTTCTGTATCCATTCTCAGGATCATAATCAACTTCTACAATCTTTAGATTTTCGCTTGGGGGATTTTTTGATACCCATTCGGTATCTACCAATACTTCCGGATGTGCATAATTCATACACGTAAAAAGTTTGTAGGTGCTTAATTGTTTTTCTGGAACCAACAGCCGATGATTTTTAAATGAATCCGCATTATGGTGGATGGTTGAAACTAACACGCGTGGCAATTGTAAGCAAGTTCGGCTCAGATGAGGCCGAAACAGTTGCAAAGAAGGTGGCAAAGAAATTCCTTGCAAACAAGGCAGAGGTGTTCACAATAGCTCCAGTATTAGTAGATGGTGCAAAGAAGGTAGAATCGGTAGACGACCTAAATGACAAAAAGCTCGATCTCATCGTGACTTTGGGCGGCGATGGAACGACGCTGCGTACCTTTAGGAGCCTTAAGAGTGAGACTCCGCTACTTACAATAAATGTTGGAGGAAATCGCGGCATACTATCTGAGATAACAATTGACAAGATAGACCAAGCAATTGATTACATCAAGGCAAACAAGATCTGGCTTGACAAGAGGACCAGAGTGGTAGCATCAGTTGGCGGTGAAGAATTCCCTCCTGCTCTTAATGAGATATACATCAATAGGCAGAATCTGACGAAGACTTCGGAATTTGAAATAAAGTTCCAAAATGATGTAGTAACACAGAAGATGGACGGAGTTATGATATCCACACCGAGCGGCTCAACTGGACATTCGTTCTCGCTTGGAGGTCCAATACTTCATGAGAGTCTTGATGTCCTAATAATTACGCCGGTTGCACCAGTAAGAAGACTTCCGTCGATAGTGGTGCCAGATGAGAAGATAGAGATCATCTGCTCTCATGATACCAATATAGTGATGGATGCACAAGTTATCAAGTCTGCCAGCTTTGAGGATCCGATTGTGATAAAAAAGCACAAAGTCCAGGCAGTGTTTGTCAGAATAAGAAGGCAGGGACTAAGGCAGATGAGCAAGCTTGGGTTCTAGTGTTTATGATGCAAGCGCATTTTATGCCGGCGTGCCGTTCGCATCATCTGAGCAGGGATTTATCACTTCGCTTGTGTTCGATGAGATAAAACACATCAAAAAAAGTCATGGTGCAATAGACATCCTGTTGCAGACAGACAGGCTGAGAATAATGGATGCCGATGAAGACAAAATCAAGAATGTAACTTATGCATCAAAAAAGACTGGAGACTTTCAACATCTGTCGGATGCCGACATTTCCGCAGTTGCTTTGGCGCTACAAATAGACGGAGAACTTGTCACAGATGATTTTGCAGTATCCAACCTTGCAAGAAATCTTGGTATTACAGTACACCCGGTGATGACAAAAGGCATACGGGATGTGGGCAAATGGAGCTATTATTGTATTGCCTGCAAAAAACAGTTCACTGCAAAATCTGTCTGCCCAATATGTGGCAACGGCCTGAGAAAAAAGCTACTCAAGTCGGAATCTTCTTGAATACCAGTCTATGAAGGAACCATCATAGAGTCGAACGTTGTCAAATCCGGCAATCTGTAGCTGGTAAAAAAGACTTGATGCTCTGTGTCCATGCATGCAGTAACAGATTACCTCAGAGTCTTTTGTGATTTCTTTTTCTTCAAACATTGCCTGCAGGTATTCCCTTGACTGAAATGATCTTCCCATCTGTCCAACACCATCTGTGAATGGCACCAATGTTGCACTAGGAATGTGTCCTGCAAAGAATTCTTGTGGGGATCTGGCATCAAGAACTACAACTTTGCCAAGCAGTCCTTGCAGTTCTTCTGCTTCCACTCTCAGATGTCTCATTATTTGTGGAATAAACTGCGATGACTTGGGTGTTGTTTGTATTCGGCTCATCTTTTGTCCCATACTCTGCCATGTAGCAACGCTCACATCAAGCAGTCTTGTCCTTGAGTGACCAAGATATTGCAACGTCCATGCAATACGCGCAGCAGAAGGATCCATGGCATCGCCAGCAACTATCACAGTCTTTTCGTTGTTAATTCCGATTGAGCCAAGAAGATACGCTGCGGCCTTTTCGTCTGGTGCAAGATGTGCGCCGTGCTCACTAATTTGTATTAGTTGATCAACTGACAGATGCACTGAGTTTGGTATGTGTCCATAAAGGTACGCAGTCTTGGGCCTCGTATCAAGTATCACCAAATCCTCATCGTCAAGATGTCCGCTGAGCCATTCATAAGATGCAAGAACTTCCTGCATGCTAACCATCCAGCGTCTTTTGATTTGACTGCTTTTTGAATTTGCTTTCAGAGTCAAGCATTTGTTTGATTTTTTTTGCCCGTGCCTCCCCAAGTCCTTCAACCTTTGCAAGGTCGGCAAGTGAGGCATTCAAAGTCTTAGATGGTGAGCCAAATTTTCTTAGCATGCGAACTGCCAGCTTTTCTCCTATTCCAGGAAGGCTGCATAGTACAGAAAGCTGTTGGCGTTCCACATCATCTGATTTTTTTATTTTTTTGAGGAATGGTCCCTTTGTTACCTCCTTACGCGATGACATGGATATGAGCAGTTTTGCAGTGTGGAGTGCGCTTGGAGTAGGTATTATCGGTATTTTAAAGTCGATTGCAATGCTAGATACTGCGCCATAAAATACAAGCGGGTTTTCTACAATCTGCTCTATCTCATCTACGTTGCCTTCCATCAGCACTACTGGATGAGCAAAGTGCTCCTTTAGTCGATTGCACTGATCAAACAATCTGCCATCAAAAATCGATGAAATTAGATCGTGAACACTCTTTCTTTCCACCACAGTTTCCGGAGCCACAATGTAGTCGCCAACTGGTAGTGTCTTTACCTCAAGGTTTACTCCGACTGCTCGCAGCAAGTCCGGAATTCCACTCTTTTTTTCTCGCTCATCCACTATTATTCGAAGATTCTCAATATTCAATTAATGGAAGAACTCTCTTTGTTGTTAAAACCTTATTGCGAGCTTGGCTTTTGTCCGCCGCCACGGATCATCTCGTTTATCTTTGTCTCCTGCTCTTTGATGCTCTCCTTGAGTCTGGCTTCCTGCTTTGCCAGAACCGCCACTCGTGTGTTCGCAAGCTCCTTTCTTTCCTCAAGCTCCGCAATCAGAGCTGCCTTGGTTGACTTTATCAGAATAGAGCCGGCGTGCTTGTAGACAGGATCAGAGTCGGCTACTTTTTTTAGCTCCTCAAGGGCGCGTTCGGATTCCATGTGTTCCATGTCAAGCTGTTGCTTTTGTGCCATCACCGATTGGAGGTTTTGCTGTGATTGTTGCAGCTTCATTATCTGCTCTTGCAGCCATGGAGGGATTTGTTGACCTGAGGACATCAAGACAATCCAGTCTGATTTTCTTATATCTTTACCGAATGCTGCAACATTTTCGTCTTATTTATAAGTCGAAGGACGGGTCGAAGGCCGGAAGTCTGGTTAAGAACAGCAAATTTGCCAGACTTCCGGAGGTAGTGTTGCCTTCGCACGGGCATTACCGCATTAATATGGATGAAAAACTAGTAAATTAGAATTAGTTAACTTTGTTAATTATTTGTTAAATACCAACTTTCCACATGGAAAACGATGAAAAAGATCCAGAAAACTAGCAAACCTTTCAGAAAATTAGCTTGGTATGGGCTTGGCGCTGCAGGATTGTGTGTATTGGCATACTTTGTAATGTTGTCAATGATTCCAGTTAACACTACATATCCAGTGTTTGGTGTTCCCACTAATCATTACATTAAAGCACTATACACCAAAAATGGGGCAATTTTTGTTACCACATCAACAAAAGGCGCAAAGAAGAGTTTTGAGTCAGTTTCTAAGCCGATAGTGTCAGGTAAGCTTGGAGAGTTAATTACAATACACTTCATAAACGAGGATCTTGAGAAACATAGTCTGAATCTAGACGAATTTAACGTACATTCAGGTGAAATCGGGTATTTTGGCACTTACACAGTAACGTTCTTGGCAGACAAGGCAGGAAAGTTTACGTTTTACTGCTCATCTCACCCCGAGATGTCAGGAACGATCATAATTGAGTGAAATGCATACGACCTCAAAGTTTTTGTTGATGAGTTATGGTGAGAAATGAATGTCTGAAGATTCAAGACAAAGCATCCTGGACATCCTAGATTCATTTGTAGATACCATACACAAAATTAGAAAAACTCTTACTGGCATATCCATATCAGCTCTGGTGTTAGCACCGTTTGCGGCAGGCATGTCAATATATCTTATAACACACAGACAGTTTTACTTTGTCCTTGAAGAGTATGATGAGTTTGGGTTGTTTTTGTCTGTGCTACTTGGTATTGTCATATTAACTTCCGCAATATGGCTGATACTTAGCATACGACAGTCTTCCATGTTAAAGTCATGGGATGTAAAATATACCAACTATCAAAAACGCAAAAAAGAGATCGATGAAGAGATATCAAACCAGTTT
>JAWCRP010000081.1:0-4847 GCA_038869175.1 Candidatus Nitrosotenuis sp.
GACATTACACAACGGTTTTCTCAAGTAATTCTTATTAAAGATTAAAAATTTTCCAAGTGAGTGTCCGAGTTCTTTATCACCGTAATAATCATGCTGGTGGCAGCACGAGTCTTTGGTGAGATTGCTCAAAGACTGCGGCAACCTGCACTTGTAGGAGAGCTTCTTGCGGGTGTGATAATAGGACCGTCACTGCTAGGATTTGTACATATCGACGTATCGCTTAAGGTGATAACTGATCTTGGCGTATTCTTTTTGATGTTCTTAACCGGCCTCGAGATGCATCCTGATGAGATAAAAAAGGCCGGAAAGAGGGCGGTGGTTCTTTCGATTGCAGCATTCCTTGTGCCATTTGTAGCAGGAGCTGGTGTTGCCAGCCTTCTCGGGCTTGATATGATAGTGTCATTATTCATAGGACTGGTGCTTGCAATAACTGCAGTACCAGTAGCTGCAGTAGTTCTAATGGAGTTCAACCTACTTAGAAGCAAACTTGGAACCACTGTCCTTACTGCCGGAGTCATTAACGACATACTGTCGCTTGTGGTGCTTGCAATAATTCTTCAGATGGCCTCAAATCCAGATCAGCAAGTCGATCTAGGAAATATTGGGTTCTCCGTGATAAAGATAGGCGCGTTCGTGGGCGGAATATTTCTACTTGACTTTATACTTGGGAAAACAAAACATTTTCTTCCAAAAGCATTCGCTCCATGGTTTGAAAAATTAAAGACAAGAGAGGCCGCATTTGGCATCCTGCTGATGACTGCCATCGGGCTTTCGCTGATTGCAGAACAAGTTGGTTTACACTTTATAATTGGAACATTCTTTGCCGGTCTGATAATATATCGTGATCTAATTGGGAAGGAAAACTTTGAGCGAGTCAACGGAATATTTTCAGCAATCACTTTTGGCTTCCTCGCACCAATCTTCTTTGCCTTCATAGGTGTTGAGCTGAATGTCTTTTCAATAGCCGACCATCTCCCGCTGTTTGCACTGCTTCTTGCCGTGGCAATTGGGGGAAAAATAGGTGGGGGATATATTGGAGCAAAGCTTGTTGGGTTCTCAAAATCCGAAAGCAAGACAATAGGTTACCTTATGAACAATCGTGGAATGGTTGAACTTGTGATTGCTGCGATCGGGCTTGAGGCGGGGCTGATCGACGTGGGTATGTTCTCAGTACTTGTTGCAATCGGTTTTATCACTACTATTATGTCTCCAATCATGGCACGCCATTCTCTGCGGCGCTCACAACAGCCTGCTGATTCAGAATCAACGAATATGCGGCATGATTGAATGGTATAGTGAAATACTACATTGATATATTCACAAATCAAAAGGCTGACTGATGACGCGGCGCAAGATAACTGGAATTCTGATATTCTGTTCATGCATAGTGGGATTTTTTGTGTATGCGTATTTGTTAATGCTATCGGAGTGGAGCCCGATAGTTCTTCAGTTGTCAGTTCTGATGATTGCAGGTGGAATTCTTGGGGTTGTTTCGTGGATTGGATACATGATGGCCACTACTAAACCGTCGCCATCGTCTATACTTTCTGATGACAAGTAATTACTTTGTAATTTTTACATCTATTACAGTTTGATAGTATCTTGGACCAACAGCTCGAACCATGCGGCCACCAAGAACCTCTGATTTGACGGATGTTACCTGCATGTAATGCTGTACCGTGACATCTACAGCATCCTGTCTTTTGTCTGCGTGCTGATGTGAGTAATAATGAATTATTCCTCCGCTTTTTGTTGCTAATATGGCAGAATCCAAAAACTCATCGGATCTCTCAGGTAATAGCATTAGAGTTCTATCACCTGCATTCTCAAAACGCTCTTTCACAACTTGTGATGCGTCGCCATGAATCGATATTACATTCCCAAGCATCTTCTTATTGAGCTTGATATTTTCATCACACAATTTTACTGCATACGGGTTTAGGTCTATGTTATAGACCGTGCACCTTTTACTCTTTGCCGCTATTATGGAAAACATTCCGACTCCGCCAAACATGTTGATCACAGTCTCGCCATCACGTATCATCTTGGCTATTCTGTTTCGTTCAGTTGAAAGACGTGGAGAAAAAAATGCCTTTTCTACGTCTACTATGAACCTGCATCCATATTCCCTATACTCTGTCTGGGTGTTGTCCTCGCCTGCCAGTATCTCAAGATTTCTAGTTCTAAAATCCCCTTCTACCGGAGTTGCTTGATAGAATACGGATCTGGCAGGATGCACATTTTGCAACAACGTCTCACCGATTATCTTTTTCTTTGACAAAAGTGACTCTGGTATTCTTACTATTATGATGCTGCCAATCTGATCGAATGCGGAATACAGTTCGGCTGCTTCCTTTTCTGTCAGCACGCCATCCAGTGCCTTTTTTAGCATCCGTGTCAATTTCTGTAGTAAAAGTTCCCCGAATCCTTTTGCTGCTTGTCCAGTCTGCTTTCCGCCTTGTTTACACGAGGCCTTAGTGTCTGCTCATCACGCCTGAATGTGATGTCAAGCGACTTGAGAAAACGGTTCATTGCATCAGCTTTTGTCAGTGGAACTGTGGAGTGACCCTCCTTACCTGATACTCCCTCAAAGATCACAATAGAATCTGATATTAGATCCATAAGCTGAATATCGTGATCTATTACTATGGCTGATTTGGAATACGAGCGGACGAATTTTTGCAGGAATTTGGCAAGAGCTATTCTGTCTTCAACATCCAAAAACGCCGACGGCTCATCAAGTGCATATACGTCTGCCTTTTTCAGGAGGCATGTGGCAACTGCTACCTTTTGCAGCTCTCCTCCTGACAGATTTTTGATTGACTTGTTGTAGAGTTTTTTGATTTTCAGAGGATCGAGAATCTGCTCTTCCTCCTGGCTTCCCATGATTGGACCTTCGTTTGCTTTGTCAAGAACCGATATCACCTCGACATCATAGTCGTTGGGAATGTATTGCGGCTTGTACGATATAGTGATCGCTCTGTCAATGACTCCGTCATCTGGCTTTTCAACGCCTGCTATCATCTTCATCATAGTCGTCTTGCCAAGAGCATTTGCCCCCATTATGCCGAGTACCTCTCCGCGTCTTACCTGGCCTGGCTCGACGGTTACTGAAAACGCGGGATATTTTCTTACCAGTTTCGGATATGAAATGAGAGTTTCGCCCTTTTCAAAGTCGTCCTGTGATGTAGAAACATCAAAGCTGAATTTTTTGTCCCTGAAACGGACATTTTCGTTGGGTAGGTATCCATCTAAGAATACATTAATGCCGACTTTGGTTGACAACACATTTGATACAATGCCGTACGCGGCAGGCTCGCCGTATAGTATTTCGATATAGTCGGAAAGAAAGTCAAGTAATGTAAGGTCGTGTTCTACTACCATGACACTCTTGCCTATTGAAGCAAGTCCATGTATGACGCGGGCTACTCCTCTTCGCTGAAAGACATCATTGTATGATGATGGCTCGTCAAAAAAATAAAAATCCGCCTCTCTTGATGCTGTTGCGGCAACTGAAATTCGCTGCAATTCACCACCACTCAACTCGCTTACATGATGCTCAAGCGCATTCTGCAAGTCTAGCTGTTTTATCAAATCTGGAACTGTTCCTCTCTGGTCATATCTGTCAAGCAACTCCTTTGCGGTTCCGTCAAATACCTGCGATATGTTGTAGACTTGTTGTGGCTTGATTGCCGCCTTGATTTCCTGATTTTTTATTCTCTCAAAATGTTCTTTGAGCTCAGTTCCCGCAAAATGTTTTAAAATCTCACTCCATTCAGGTGGATTTTCATAATTTCCAAGGTTTGGCTTTAGGTTGCCCGATAGTATGGAAACGACGGTGCTTTTCCCCATGCCGTTTCTTCCAAGAAGCCCTACCACCTCGCCCTTCTTTGGCGTGGGCAGCCGGTACAACCTAAACGAGTTTTTTCCGTATTGGTGGATTTTGTCTGTGGCAAGTTCCGTTGCTAAATTGACTATGGTTATTGCATCAAATGGACATACCTTTACGCATATTCCGCATCCGTTGCAGAGATTTTCATCAATCTGTGCCTTTTTTACCTCCTCATTGAGTGTGATGCAATCTGCCCCTGACTTGTTTACTGGGCAGTATTTGATGCATTCAAGGCCGCATTTCTTTGGTTGGCACAGTTCCCTGTCCAGAACTGCAACTCGGTGTGTCACAAACATACCTTCAGCTTGTTTAATTTATACCTGACAAGCATGTTGGAGTAATCTTAATACAGAACATTTTGAGAGTCTATTCAAGCCGGCCATAGCGTTGGGGCGCGACCCAGTCTCATTCCGAACCTGGAAGTCAAACCCAATGTCGCTACTGTGCTACTAAGGTGCGAGAGCTCTTGGGAAGCAGTAGTGCTGGCATCTTTTTATATGTCTAAATGTGTACTGTGATAACATGCCTACCTGTACAGTCTGCGGACAACAGATTGCAAACGACATATTATTCCTAAACCATATGATGGAAAAGCACGGATTCAGAAATCCAAACTCTGGAACACCGGATAGAAACTCTAGGGGTTACTAAGGTAGTCCAAAATCAGCCTTACGCCAAAGCCTGTTGCACCCTTTGGATTGTATGATTTATCCTTGGAGCCAGTTTGCACCCATGCAGTTCCGGCTATGTCAAAATGAGCCCATGGCGTATTTCCTACGGCGCTTGCTAAGAATGCTGCAGCTGTGATTGCACCTGCAACGCGGCCGGGCCCGACGTTTTTGATTTCAGCAAAATCCGATTTTATCATCTCAATATAATCATCATTCATAGGCAACTGCCATACCTGTTCCCCTGTTCTCTCTGATGATCTTTTGAGACTATCTGCAAGCTTGCT
>JAWCRP010000082.1:0-4809 GCA_038869175.1 Candidatus Nitrosotenuis sp.
CCCTCAGATTCCACTGTTTCAAAGACAATCTTTTCTATCCCAAGCGCCATTTGGTATTTTTTTGCCGCTTCTTCTACATTGTTTACAGCTATTGCAATATGATCGATTTTCAACTAGAACACCTCCTTTGGTCTGTATTCGCCAAACACTTCACGAAACGTATTGCTAATCTCTCCAGTAGTCGCATAAACTTTGGCAGCATCAAGAATAAACGGCATTAGGTTCTCCTCTTTTTCTGCGGCTGCCTTTAATTTTGATAGTGCGTATTCTACCTTCTTGTTGTCACGCTCCGATCTTAGCTTTTTGAGTGCATTTTGTTGTTTTTGCCCAACCGAGTCATCTATTCGGAGTAATTCCTGCTTTGATTCTACCTCATCCGCAAACTTGTTTACACCAACAAGAATACGCTCTCCAGAATCCACCTCTTTTTTGAGGCGGTATGCATTTTGCCTTATTTCTGACTGGAAAAACCCCTTTTCAATTGCCTTGAGTGCACCACCCATCTTTTCAATCTGCTTAAGATATTTCCAAACACCATCTTCAATTTCATCACACAAATATTCAAGATAGTAAGAGCCGGCAACCGGATCCACCGTCTTTGTGATCCCACTTTCATGTGCCACAATCTGCTGCGTTCTAAGCGCAATTTTTGCCGATTCTGCCGTAGGAAGCGCGAGTGCCTCATCACGTGAATTGGTATGAAGTGATTGCGTGCCGCCAAGAACTGCGGCCATCGTCTGTATTGCAACCCTAACAATGTTGTTGTCTGGTTGTTGTGCAGTAAGTGATTCTCCGCTTGTTTGGGTATGGAACTTTAACTGCATTGATTTTGGATCTTTTGCGTGGAATTTCTCTTTTAGAATTTTTGCATAAACTTTTCTTGCCACACGGAATTTAGCAATCTCTTCAAAGAATTCTATTGTACAGCAGAAAAAGAACGACAGTCGCGGAGCAAAATCATCGATTTTTAGGCCCCGATCAAGACATGTTTGTATGTATGCTATCGCATTTGCCAATGTAAATGCCACCTCCTGCGTTGCCGTCGAGCCGGCCTCTCTCATATGGTATCCAGATATAGAGATTGGATACCACTGCGGGACATGTTTTGCACAATATGCAATCATATCACCAATTAGCCTCATTGAAGGTTGTGGTGGATAGATGTAGGTGTTTCTTGCAATGTATTCTTTGAGTATGTCATTTTGAGTCGTGCCTCTAAGATCGACGCTCTTAAAGCCTTGTGACTCTCCAACTGCAATATAGTACGCAAGAAGTGTCGATGCGGTAGAGTTTATTGTCATAGATGTACTCACCTTTCCAAGTGGAATTCCATCAAATGCAGTCAGCATGTCTTTGAGCGATGCAATCGACACTCCGACTTTACCTACCTCGCCTTCTGCCTGCGGAGCATCAGGGTCATGCCCAATCTGAGTTGGCAGATCAAAGGCCATTGAAAGTCCGGTTTGGCCTTTTTCCAGCATAAATTTGAATCTCTCATTAGTCTGCTTTGCGTCTCCAAAGCCAGAATACTGGCGCATAGTCCAGAATCTCTCTCGATACATGTCTGCATGAATTCCTCGTGTGAACGGATATTTGCCAGGCTCCTCTTTGGCCTTCTTTTTTGTAGATGGATGATAAACCCGGTTTACTGGAAAATTAGAGTCGGTCAGAAATGTTTTTGGTTTTTCTGATTGTGTTTTTGCCATAATTATCACTTTAAAATTGAATCCGTGATTTTATCTGCTGCCTCAAACGGATCAATTTCCTTTGTTTGTAGTTTTTTGAGATACTTTGCGTAGTTTTTGTTAGATTCCAAGAGCTGATCGATCTTGGCTCTAACATTATTTATAACAATATCTTTTAGCTCCATCTCAAGCCTTTGCTGCTCACGTTCCTTCTTTGATTTCTTCTTTGTCTCCATCATCTCTTTGAGTTTTTTTGCAAACTCTTCGATGCCTTGATTTTTTATAGTTGAGGTTTTTAATATTACAGGGCTTCGCTCAGTCATACCTATGAACTCCCGTACAGAATCGTAGAGTTGGGCAGCACCATCAAGGTCAGCCTTGTTTACAAGGTAAATGTCACCAATTTCTGTAATTCCTGCTTTTATTGTCTGGATGTTATCGCCAGTATGAGGATTGAAGACGACCACCGTAATATCAGCAATATTTGAAATCTCAACTTCTGTCTGACCTGCACCAACGCTCTCTATTATTATTGGATTGAATCCTGCGTACTCTAGCACTCTTACGCTGTTTCTAATAGAACGAGATACCGCACCTGTTGCACCGCGAGAGGCAATACTTCGTATGTAAAGGCCAGAATCTGTCGATTCAGTCATACGCACTCTGTCTCCAAGTATGGCACCCCCAGTTAGATGACTTGTAGGGTCTACTGCCAAGACTGCAGCTTTAAAGCCTAGTTTTTTTAATGCGATTGATGTCTTGTTTATGAGTGAGCTTTTACCTGCGCCCGCAGGGCCTGTAATACCAATTACAGACGACTTGCCTGAAGTTTTGAATATCTTTTTTATTATTTTCCTTGCCTTAGCTTCATCATTTTCCATTATTGAGATTGTTTTTGCTATAGCTCCACGCTTGCCTTTTTTTAGCTCATCTAAAAGTTCCAATCGAGTCTTGTCTGCCTAGCTCAAATAAAATCTTGTTGGGCTCATAATCTGCTAAATATCGCATTGCTTGCAGGCGAACCCGCATTATGTATGTCTATTTTGATTCCAACCTTTCCAAAGTCTTCATGATCCACAACAAAAGTCACAGGCATTGAGCGCCAGCCATATTTTGGCTCATCATCAAATGGAACGGCAAGTGAAAACTTGAAAGTATCAAATGTTTTTTGAAAGCTTGGATCCATTCCCAAAATCTCAAGCACTACGTGTGTTGTCTTTTCAGTGCTATCATCATATGTTATTTCCACGATCTTTTTGTCAGGGTAAAACACGGCGTCAACTGCAAACACATCAAAATACATTGATGAGTCTTGCATGTTTTGTAAGATCGAGAGCCCGATTCCAAGCACTATGATTGTGCACACTGTTGCCAGAATTATTTTTTTGTTCATTGTGAATATTCTTTGCGAACTCTGCGCAAAAATGCATCGTTTATTCGTATTCTTTCAAGTGTTTGTTCCAGCGTCCTTTCAGTACCCGGTGTTGGATTGTTCCTAAAGAAGGCTTTGATTTCGTTTTGCATTGATGTATCGGCAACCCCCGATATGCTTGCAACTATTCTATTCAAAAGCGGGCTTCCAGCACCTACCTTTACACGTATTCCCTTCCAATTCTTTTTCAACCACGGCCAAAGAATGCTTTTTCCGTATGGATTTGCTGCAGATTGGATCACTGGAAGATGCATATTTTGGGAGCGAACGTCATTTGTCTGCGAAAAATTCAATGTTCTTAGTAGTAATTTTTGATCTTTAAAGTTAGCCAGTGCACCAAGAAATCGAAGTTTTTCTTCTTGTGATTTTGCACTCTTGTATAATTGTAGTATCTTGCGATACGTTCCTTGTCCTCCATTCCATGCAACTACCGAAAATACAGCACCTTGTATGTCAGGGTGCAGTGTGTTTTGATTCTTCAGGTATTGAGCAAACCGCCGGTTAGCCTCATCTGCTATCTTGTTATCCCCAAGTTTGCCTAATGCCGCAATAAGCTGGCTTCTTAACAACGCATCAGTGTGCGGTTCTGTCTTCTTTGCATCCCAGCCCACACGAGAAAATATCTTGTTATGGAACTCTAATGCAACTTTTTTAATATTAGATGAGAACTGCTCGCGAATCGTCTTGTTGTACAAAAAGAGTAGATTACTTGCCACATTGGACACCGTTATGTAATCATCCTCATCCTCATATGCAGACACAAACTCCAGATATCTTTTAACGGATTCATCGCCGGAAATACACAATGCAAAAAGGTCATTTTGTGCAGCCCATCTATCGACATGGGAGATCGACTTTGAAGATACCAAAGATTTCAAATCAGATAAAAGATCTGGCGAATAATTGACTCGATAGAATCCGTACCTTCCAGAGTTCACCACGATATTATAGCCATCAATTATGATTTTATCTTTGGTCTTTGTTACTAGTTTCATTTTGGATTTACCATTTGATGCGACTGAAACTGGGATATGCCATACTCCATTTTGACGTCCTTTCTGCTCAAGTACGAATCTTTTTTGCGTCAATGATAGAGCAGAGTTATGTCGCGATACTGCTACCACCGGAAAGCCAACTTGTTTAATCCACGTGTTTATCATTTCCTTAACTGGCATCTTTGATGCAGCGCCAATCTCATTCCAAAGATCATCTCCCTTGGCATTCCTGTAAGAGTGTTTTTTTAGATAGACCTGCAGGCCGCGACGGAATTTTTCCTCTGTTGTGTAGTTTTCAAGCATCCTTAGAACGCAGCCTCCTTTGTCGTACGATATAGCATCAAATATCTCTCTGATCTCAGATGGATCTTTTACCTTGACATCGATTGGATGGGATGAATGCAATGAATCAAGTCCCATTGCAGTGTTCATTGCATCTTCAAGAAACTGGTCCCATAGTTTCCATTGTGGATAAAATTTGTCAACAAATTTGGTTGCCATAAACGTGGCAAACGACTCGTTTAACCACAAGTCATTCCACCACTCCATTGTAACAAGATTGCCAAACCACTGATGCGCAAGCTCGTGCGATACGACCTCTGCTATGTACTGTTTTGTCTGCGTAGACGATGTTTTTGGATCATATAACAATATTGTCTCTCTGAACGTTATTGCCCCCCAGTTCTCCATTGCCCCA
>JAWCRP010000083.1:0-4704 GCA_038869175.1 Candidatus Nitrosotenuis sp.
TGATTTTACTAGAAAGGACGCACCATGATCTGTCTGTTGCAGAGCTGATATCTGATGTGGAAATAAGAAAAAAACTAAAACTTAGAAACGGTGATCGTGTGGAAATTAATATCGTACCTGAAAGTATCGTATGAGTGTCAGTCATACTTAATTAAATCGCTATCTAATAAGTGATAATGGATAACAAAAAACTAAACACCACAAAGGATGATTATGACAAGGCCGTTGCCTCAGACGATCCTCGCAAGATATCGCAATCCGATCTAGAAAATCTGGCAAAAGAGGCAATGAAAAAATTCAAGTCGCTATGAATGCCGAATGGATCATTGTGGGAATCATATTGTTTGGCGGAATGACTGCAGGTGGAATCAATCTCTATCTTAAGAGAAGAAGGCAGATGGCAGGTAATGATGGAGTTGGGAATGATTCTGTAGCAGGCAGCATGGAGTTGTAAGTCAGCTTCCCGCAATGAAATGGCGGTACAATAACAGCACTGCAAGCAATATTCCAAGATAAATCATGACACGTTTGCTCATCCAGCTAGTGATTCCTTTGTAGCTTGGATCGAACGGGTTGAATCGCACCATGTAGTTTGATGTTTTTGCTGACCTTTTTAATGCTTCTAACTACAAAAAGGCATGCCGCAAAAAGAAAATCATCGACTAATAACACAACTGCTAACTAAATGCATGGGCATAAACGACTGATTAGGCATTGACCTTATTCTCCCAGTCTCCTGCAATCCGGTCGTCGTTTATGTTCTTTCTACAAACCATGTATTGCTTCGCCATACTCTTTTTCTATTTTGGAGCTTGAGAATTCCGGCACCGGGGACTGGAGTCTTGCCACCTTTACATCCAAATCAATTCTTCGGCAGCCGTCTGTGATGAATTTTTCCTGATGCACCTGGTCGTATCCTAATGCAATAATGTCTGGTTTTACAATCTCTACTGTCTTGAAGATGTCTGTCTCGTTTCCAATCAAGCACAGGTCCACCATGGCAAGTGAACTTATCAGCTCTTGGCGCATTGACTCGCTGTGCAGCGGCTTTCGTTTTTTCATCTTTACTGCCGTATTGTCTGTTGCTACCACAACTACAAGCACATCGCCTAGCACTTTGGCTGCATTAAGAGTGTGGATGTGTCCTGGATGAATTATATCAAAGACGCCTCCTGCCAAAACTATTCTTAGCGCACTGCGACCAAACCCTGTAAGCGCATTTTTCTCCACAAGTCCATTTTTCTCCAAAATCCTAATTCTATCATGTAAAAACTCGTCTGATAGGTGCATCTTTTTGACGCATGTAGAAATGGGCTCCTCCTTTGTTATGGAACACGTATACAATATTGCAAGAATTCTCTTATCTATTACATCCAAGCTACAATCACTAAACGCATGCCATTTTTATTGTATTTGTTATCAAATCTCTGGCTCTATGCCCTTTGCAATGCGCAGCGCATCTACAAGTCCGTCAGCATATCCTATGCTTAGTATTGCAAGCTCATCTTTGCCCTGCTCAAAGAATCGCTCTGCATCCTTGATGTATAGATCAGCATTCTCAAGAACACCTGCAAACTCTGGCAAATCTTTGTAATGTGGTGTTATCTGTTCAAGAGCACGCCTGACCATTGGCACATATTTTCTCATCATCTGAGAAGAGATTCTTTCAACCTTTGACGTGTTGTCTTCCGGTGTATTAATGCAGACGGTAAACGACTTGAGAGCGTCAGATTCCGTAAAGTGCAAAGTTCCAGGTATTACTATGGTGTGTGGAGGAGGCCCAAAGTTGTGTTTTGATAATCTTGCTATCTTTCCTGATACTATGTTCTGATCTGAAAATCCTATACGCGATGCTACAATTACGTAGGTGTCATCTGATATGACCTTCCGTACCTGTTCTTTTTCCACTGCAAGCAAATACTCTAGGGCTGATTTGGGATCAAGAAAGAATCCTCTGCTTTGGTCATACTCCAACAAAACAACCGTGTGGTTTCCAAGCTTCAAATTCTCAAATATTGTATAATACGCCGTAGTTGCTGGCGCATCACTCATAACTGTGACCGTCTTGCCTACTTTGTAATAGTGCAGTCCGCACTCACCAATGAGTGATGTCAGTGCAGATGATGCATGAATGCTGGCAGTCTTGATTCCACTCTGTGTTGCTCTGACGCGCAGCTCGATATGCGTGGTGGCAATGTATGGATCACCATACGAAAGCAGAACTACTGTTTTCGTTTTTGCCGCATCCAAAATCTCCTTTCCGTCCTCAACTAGCCAACGAGGCCCAAGTCTGAATTGGCCCCTTACAATGCTTTTTATCTCTTGTACGTCTTCATCTGAGAGGGGACTTGTGAACTGCTCAAGATACACTATGTCAGAGCTGGAAACTATCCTTTGTGCTTCAACTGACAGCGAATCTGAGCCAGTTATACCAAGACCGATAAACCAGAGCATTAGGCATTTTTCTCGGAATCGTGCAATCGTTTCAAGTGGTGAAGGGTGTTTTTGATTACCTCTATGCCTCGCAGGAATTCTGACATTGACACCTTTTCATCTATGGTGTGTGATGCATGTGGGTCGCCTGGACCATACGTTACAACCGGGATGTTCCACAACGAGCCAATGATGTTCATATCACCAGTGCCTGTTTTTCTTATGAGTGCAGGTCTGGCACGTTCGACCTCCATGACTCCCAAAGTGAACGCCCTTACAAGAGGCGAATTCATCGGCGCCTCAAACGGCTCAGTTTCATCTATTACGGAATATAGTGCCTCAACTCCTTGCTTGTTTGCAAGCTCTGTCACCTTTGCCGCTATCTTCTCACCGACTGCCTTTACATTGAGTGTTACTGGGATTCTTATGTCCATTGTGGTGGTGCATTCTTTTGGTGTAACGTTGTGGCTGTCTCCTCCTTTTACCTCAGTTATCGTGCATGTAAGCAACATTCCTTTGGACTTTCCCTCCTGGTTTGCCTCCAGATGACTCTTCAATTCTTGTGAGAATTTCATTGCCTCCTCAATTGCATTTCTTGCAAGCCATGGAGCTGATGCATGGGCAGAATCACCAACGTTTATCTTCAGATTTATGGCAATTCTTCCTTTGTATGCTATTGTCACGTTTCTTATTCCACTTGGTTCACCAAATATGGCATAATCAATATCCAGTTTTTGTTTTGCAAGATTCTTGATCCCAGTTGCATTTCCCTCCTCATCAACTGCGCCAACAAAGATTATGGTTCCGTTGTTTTTCTGCATCGTCGCAGCAGCTAGCAACATTGCAATTAGCGGCGCTTTGGCATCGGAAGCACCACGTCCATAAAGAAAATCTCCTTCCTTTCTCACCTTGATCTTTCCTGGCACCGTGTCCATGTGACCGCAAAGCAGTACTCTTGGCTTACCTGATCCTATGTGTGCAATCAGGTTGCCTACCTCATCTGTATGTATGTTCTCAAATCCCAAGTCATCGCACTTGTCTGCAAGATATTCTGCCATCGGTTTTTCCGAAAGCGACGGCGTATAGAGTCTGAGTGCCTTTTCTAGTATCTTAATTGAAAATCTGGGGGTTATAGTAAATGAAGAGTCCATGTCCTACTTTCCTGAATTTACAGCGTATTCTAAGATCAATCCAGCGATATCTACGCCTGTAACCCGCGCAACATTTCTGTATTCTGTCGTGTTGTTTATCTCGTGCACTACTAATCCTCGCTCCTTACTTTCCATGAGATCGATTCCTACTATTTGGCCTTTTACGACATCCTTTGCTTTAATGCAAATATCCTCCAGTTCCTTTGTTATCTTGCATACTTCAGCGGTGCCTCCAAGATGTGTGTTTGTCTTCCAGTTACCATTGCCTGAGTTTCGATATATCGCTCCTGCTACCATATCGCCAATAACTATGGCGCGAATATCCCGTGGTGGTCTTTGGACAAATTCCTCAAGGTAGTGTATCTGGTATATTGGATACATCTTTTCTCTCTCCTCGATTATTCCCTCTGCTGCCTCTCTGTTGTTTAACTTGGTCACCATTCTTCCCCAGCTTCCTACAGTGGGCTTGATGATGCGCGGATATCCAAGATCCCCAAGGGCATCAAGTGCGGCTTCTTTGGAAAATGTTACCGTAACATATGGAGTGCTAATTCCGGCATTCTTTAGCAACATGTGGGTGAACAACTTGTTTCCTGCATAAACACCGGTGTACAGTGAGTTGATTACATTTGCTCCTGCACCCTCAAGGGCTGCCGTCGAATGTATGTTTCTGTAATAACTAACACATCTTTGGATGACTGTGTCAAATTCGGTTTTCTTGTCAAGATCGATTATGAGGTTTTTACAATCCACCATCTCAATTTCAATGCCCTTCTTTTTTGCAGATTCCACAAGGGCCTTTTCTTCAATTCGTATGGTGTCGTAAAGAACCGATAAAGTATGGCTCACTGACCCCAGTCCTCTCCAACGCTTTGAGCTGGCTTTAGCTCAAACCCGCCTGAAGATTTTACGATCTCAAAGCTTGCTCCGCAATCGGGACAAGTTATCAATTCACCCTCTAGGGCATCTTTTGGGATGGAGATATCGGAGTCACATTCTGTGCATTTTACCATGTTACTCTTTACTGCCTTTTGAGTCATTAATTATCTTTCTTTCAAGCTTGCTATCAAGAGGTATCTCGAGCAAATCTCCCATTCTTAGGTTTTTAAGCCCTAAGGCG
>JAWCRP010000084.1:0-4679 GCA_038869175.1 Candidatus Nitrosotenuis sp.
TTCACATTCTTCCTTGTTACAGTAATATTCATGACTGCCGTCCACAAAAAGGCCCCGGCAGGAATGTACGGCCTTGTAATAGGTGGCATGATATTCCTCTTGCATCTTGTAGGCGTTCCATTTACAGGCGCATCCATGAACCCTGCAAGAACATTTGGTCCGGCGCTAGCATCAGGCTACTGGGACTTTCACTGGATATACTGGGCAGGCCCAATAATTGGAGGAATCATAGCAGGTGTCATAATGTATTTTATCTTTGTCAAAAAGGCAGAGACAGAATAACTGGGCCCTTCCTGTAACGCCACAGTTTATTTATTCACAAAAGGGGAGTCGAGTGTCTTGATCTCAAAACACGATGTCGAGTCGCTACTCTCAGCTGGCCTTGGAGACACAGAACGCCTCAAATTCATCCTAGAATCAATCGAACAACAAAAAACACTCTACCAGTCAGATATACGATATGTTCAAAACCTCTTATCACTATATGCCCCAAAACCAAATCCACCACAAGCTTTGCAGACACCCAATGAATCCACAGACCAGCTCAATGAAACTCCTCTTGCAGAACAAACACCAGATATTTCCCAGATGCCGCAAGATGCGCCAGTCTACCGCGGCTCTGAAAAATACAAAAGCCGCGGAGTTGCACTCTGCCTTTCATTTCTTGGCTTCTTGGGGTTTTTCGGTCTTGGTCACCGCTATGTCGGCAACATCTGGCGTAGCCTTGGCCTGCTTTATCTTGGATGGGCACTTGTGATGCTGAACTTTCTTGGCGCAATGCCTCTTGCAATATCAAACCTCTCAGTGCCTCTTGGACTTGACTCCGACGGCATTCACTGGCCAATACTACTTGAAATTCTTGGATACCAGCATGGCGCATACCCTGCAGCCGCCATCGCACTGATTGTAGTTTCACCAATTGCCTTTTTTGCAACCCTTATCTGGCAGGCAGTCAACGCCCAAACACTCTGCAAAAAATACAACACACACATGGACATGACAGGAGGCAGTTTATACATGCCTACCAAGACGCAAAAGGCAGCATTCATCCTGATTGCAACAATTCCTGCAATAGCACTTGTACTGCTGATGGCAACACTTGCCATCATGGGCCTTGACTAGGGCCTCATAATATCGTGCAGCGCAAACATGTCCACAAACCAATCCATTCCTACTTCTTCCCAAATGCAGAAAGCACAAAAAGATAGTACTGCTTCCATAGGAACCATGCTGCAAAGCCTGTCCGCCCCATCGGGAGTGCCACTACTCTCCGAAAAATTCACAATAGGATGAGACAGTATGCACATCAGGACTTTGTCTGCGGACTCACCGCTTTTCCATGTGTGAGAAAAATAAAAAATCAAAATACAAAACAAGGCTTAAATCGAATCCAAAACACCAGTCCTTATGACAAGGCCGATTCCGGAAGGATACAACACCATAACGGTATCGCTTGCGGTAAAGAACGCATCGGATGCAATCGAGTTCTACAAAAAGGCATTTGGCGCACAAGAGCTTTCACGGTTTCTAATGCCGGATGAAAAGACAATCATGCACGCCCAAATAAAAATAGGAAACTCTATTCTGATGCTTGCAGATGAGATGCCCAACATGGGATGCCTATCGCCGCAAACACTTGGCGGCACTGCAATGAGCCTCTTTATGTATGTGGAAGATGCCGACAAAACATTTGCGCAGGCAGTTGCAGCGGGAGCACAACCACTCATGCCGATGATGGACGCATTCTGGGGTGATAGATTTGGCAGCATCCAAGACCCGTTTGGTCACATCTGGGGTATAGCAACGCACAAGCATGACCTTGCACCTGAGCAGATAAAAAAAGCAGGATTGGAACTGTTCAAACACGTGCAAAAACCTGCTTAAGTGATTTGGCATCTTTTCTGCGTGTCGTCATTTCAATCCGCACTGGAATCGCTTGACTGGGACGAGTACCTGCGGTGGCTCCTAGCAAACAAGCACCCGCACTATGGAAGAAACCTGTGGCTCCTTGGAAAAAAGACACACAATCTTGCATTCTCGCCCAATCTCATACTGATGGAGCAGACAAGAAGAAAGGAGGATGTGTTAAAATCAATATCAAATCTGTGCCGCTTTCTTGACATAAAGCACGACACGTACTTTCACGAAGAGTTCCTCCGGTGGCTCAAAAGAAAGGAGGTGCGATGGAAGAGCCAGAAGAGCCCGTATGCAAACTATTCCATCTCAAAAACCCTGACAATAGAACAAGTCACAAAAAACATCGCATCGCTTGGAGAAAAGCACCGCATCTTTTGTGCATATGCTCTTGTGTCCGGCCTGCGCACAAAGGAGGCAGTTGAGGCCTTTAACTGCCACAAGGATCTGTGCGATGGCCGCGTAACTGAGATGTTCTGGAGCCGCCGCACAAAAAAGGCAAACGCAGTATTCTGCCATCCAGTACTGCACAAAAAGATAACATTTGCAATCCCGTACAACACACTACACCGTAATCTCCACTCCAAAACACTTGGGTGCCAGATACGATACCTACGCAAGCTCAACTTTACGCTTATCGCAACCAACCTTGATCCGCTCCTTGCAGAGTTCATGCAAGGCAGGCGCGGCAACATCTCGCAGCGCCACTACTTTCTGCCCATGATGAACAATTATTACAAAAGATGGGTCCGCCTCTGGTCCCCGCACATTTCCAGTATGGTGTGATTTTTATGATATTTTTTATCACATATTGCCTTTCTGTGACAGTTTTGCCGCAATTTAAGAAAATAATACTTTTATGTTGCGTAATACTATTGTATTACAATCATGGAAGTACTAAATATCAAAGTGGCGAGCAAGACACTTGAGATCCTCAACATGCTAGTTAAAAAAAAGACATACAAGAACAAAAGCGAAGCAGTAAGAAAAATACTCGAGTCGCACTTTGAGCAACATCCAGAACTCTTTGGACATGACGATCTTGACGATATTTTAAAAAAGGCAGACGGTATCTCTGAGCAAAAGTTTGAACAGATTGCAGCCCAAGTATTTGGCGGCCCAAAAACAGCTGCCCATCTTATCGCAGAAGGAAGGGAAAGATAAGACGCACCACTTTTACATGGATACAAACGTCTTCATTTCAAAGCTCAAACCAGACGATCCGTATCACCTTGAGGCAAACCTGCTGATCAACAAGATCCGCAAAGGCCAGATCAAAGCAGAAACCTCGGTACTCACACTGCTTGAACTCTCATCGGTGGCAGGCCGGCTTTATCATCGCACTTTTGGAAAGCAGGAAAACATTTCAGAAAGAAGAGCATTCGTAGTCAAGACACTCAAGACGTTTGCAAACTTGGGGGTGAAATTTGTACACATGGCAGGCGATCTGCCCTTCACACTTGGAAACATAAAGACGGATGTTCCAAAAATGATCAACGAATCAATATTTCTTAGTATTCATATTCCGCTTAGAACACTAGACTTGGTTCATGTGGGAGCTGCGCGTTCTGCAAAGCAGGATAATCCCGACCTTGATACGTTTGTCACAGGAGACAAGGAGATCTTGCTCATAAAAGATGATTTATCCCGGTTTACCGGACTTGCGTTTCTCTCACCAAAAGAGTATGTGAATAGCCTTGGGCTCAAATAGATGTAACATAAGCACAACATGCCTGCATCGCAATATGCGAAATGCCATTCACCTTGTTGTTCTGCCGATAAGAAAAATCTAGCAACGCTTAGGACCGCAACATCCTGGGCGCAAATGAAATTAAGGGGCCAGCCCGGCACGGTAACTGGGGCCGTTGCACAGCCTGGATAGTGCGGACGCTTGCGGAGCGTCAGGTCGTGCGATCGAAGCGCACCGGTCCCGCTCTTTTCATGATGTTCAAATCCCTGTGGGCCCATCCACTTTCATGGGTCTTAAATAAGACCCACATCATGCCATCATGCGATGGAAATAAGCCTAGAAAAGATAAACAAACGGGCAGATCCCTTTGAGTTATTCCTAGACTCTCCATTGAGCAAAGTGAACTTTATGCCAACAATTTAGATGATGAACTATACGATGATTGGGAAATTGACGATTATCACTTACTAACAAACTGGCAAACCACAGAATACGATAGCTGGAAACTCCCTGCTACAAAAGAGCCTCATTATTGGTGCGGACAGTGGAATGCCAAGGGATGTCCACATGTAGAGGATCACCAGGAACAAGGCGGAAAAATATACGTATTGCGTTATCAGCGTTCATGCTTTCGTCCAGCTTGCAAAACCTGTTGGGAAAAATGGATTGGAAGACAGTCCAGCGTAGCAACAAGAAAGATTGAAAAATATTCAAAAAGAAAACGAGTCTCTCCAATACATATAGTCCTGTCTGTATCTAGTTGGGATTTTGATCTTGATTATAAAAAAATGAAGCAAAAAGCAAGAAAGATTCTCAAAGAAATTCGGATTGTAGGTGGAAACATAATATTTCATCCCTTTCGATTCAACAAAAAAATAAGATGCTGTACTATTCTCCGCACTTTCACGTTGTATGCTTTGGTTTTCTTCCTGAAGGCTCTCTAGTAGAGGCATTTCACCAAAACGGGTGGTTTGTAAAATATCTGGGAGTGCGTAAATCCGTCTTTGCCACATTTTATTATCTTCTATCCCACTGTGGAATAAAACACAGGATTCGTACAGTATCGTGGTTTGGT
>JAWCRP010000085.1:0-4563 GCA_038869175.1 Candidatus Nitrosotenuis sp.
CACATTTTGATCAATTGTGAGCTAGGCTCCGAACAAGACGTCATAAGTCAGATAAAAGCAATCAATGGCATAAAGGAGGTCAGAGGTGTCTTTGGTGCTTACGACGTACTTGCCAAGATAGAGACTGTGACAGTTGAAGAGCTTCGCAACATAATCACGTGGAAAATACGCAAGATCGACAAAATACGAACCACACTTACATTAATGGGAATAGAAGGTCAGGAATGATGAAATGATTGTGCTACACAAGGTGGAATAATGGTTAGTGCGTTTGTAATAATACATTGTGAACCATCACAAATGTATTACATAATTAGAAATCTCAAGCACATACCAGAGGTTGCAGTTGCAGATGCTGTTTTTGGATATTATGAAATAGTGTGTAAAATTGTAACGCAAACACAAAAAGATCTAGAAAAAGTAGTGATTAACAAAATCCGAAAAATAGAGAACATAATTAGCACAATGACGCTCACAGTAGTCGAAGGACAGGGAAAAATGTAAAATCATCCAAAAGTGAATTGAAACACCTCTCAGATGTTAAATTTTTACTTAGATAGTTTTATCTTACTTTGAGTACAAAACAACGGGTGGTAATTTCAAACATTTATCAGGCTCTATATGAAGCAAAACTGGACGCCAGACTTGAAAATCTCTTATTAGATATGCTCAGATTTGATTCGTCTGCAAACGTACAAGAGCCAATTCGCATATTCCTGTACAACTATCAAATAATGTCAGATAACTTTTGGGTCCAATACAAGGCTGCAAAATCATACGAGGACATATTGGAATGTTATTATCAATTTTCTAAAAATCAATGCACCGTAATTGAGACTCTGTTAGAAAATCTTCGTCTAGTAAAAAAAGACGCTTATCTAAAGGAGGATTTACGCATGATGTTACGTGATGCATTTACATTTTAAGATAGAGTAAACCATTCATAATATCGATGAGGCCAAGAATAGAAACAAATAATGCGTGGCAAGAAGATCCAGTCAAGATTAGATTAGCAATAGCGCAACACATCCTAAACAAAATCCCAGAAGATGTTGTTAATGAACATGCGGATTTAATTGAGCTTGAAACACGTGCGGCAGAGTTTTTATTTTTTGCAGCAAGCGTCATAGATATCATTAAGAGGGAGATAAATGACAGATTTCAAACGTTTGATAGGGAAAACGTATACTACATTTATGGATTTACCAAACATTTGCCAGATGACAAAGACGGGATCAAGATTAAACAAACAATCTTTAGATATTTTTCCACTCCAAACATCACTGAGAGAACACCCATGGCAAAAAGTATGTTATGGAAGTTGCAACAGTTGAGAAACCAAGCATCTCATGGATGCATAATTGCCATAGTTGAAAATCGTGTCAGATTTACATTTACTATTCGTAATGGTAAAGGTAAAACCACATACAAAATTAAAGAAACAACGGCAAGACCTCAACATTATTTTAAGAGAATACTCAAAAAGTTGTGTGCATTTGTTGTTGAGATACGGAAGGTGACTAATAATGATTCAAAATACACACTAGATCTTAATGACATTAAGATTCAGATATAAGAATAAACTAACAAAAAGGCAAAGAGGATAAGCATATTACATACTGTAACAACTGAGCCTATTTTGAAAAACTCCCAGAATGAAAAGGCGTGGATGCCCTTCTTTTCGGCAGCCTCCAAAATTATGATATTGCTTGCAGCCCCCAATATGGTCAGATTTCCTGCAAGCGTGCTTGCAGATGCAAGAGCAAGCCAGGGTAGAATGTTGGTTCCAACAAGGCCAGCATCATGCATTATTGGCACATACACTGCAGCAAATGGAACATTACTCATTAGTTGGCTCAGGCCAGTACTGGTAATAATTATACCAAATATGGAAGAAGTTGTATCTACAGGGTTCAATATTGGAAATAAGGAGGATATTATTTTGATAGCCCCACCAATCCACATTGCAGACATAAAGACGAACATTGCGATAAAGAACACAATTATTTTCCAGTTTATTTCGTACAAAATTTTCCTACGTTGTTTGCTTATCATAAGCAGCAGTAGGCCACCACCAAGTGCAATATAGCTAAATGGAATTTTTGGATCCATTTCAAACAACCCAAGTATGCCAAGTACAAAAAATCCCAATACAACGGATATTGTAATGATGGAAGAGATTTTGGCAAGTACTGGATCAGCAATTAATTCATTACTGACGGAAATTTTTGGCATTACGGCAAATGCAATCTGTTTTTTGTAAAACTTTACAAGTATTAGATAAGTAGTCAGCATACACACCATAGCAGGTGCGCTAAGGTATACTAGAAAATTGAGAAACGGGTTTGGCATTTGACTCTCTATTGAAATGAGTAGATTCTGCGGATTTCCAATTGGAGTCATTATGCTACCAATGGTCACTCCAAATGCAAGTGTAATTAAGAAGGGTGAGGGTTTTATGCCCATTTGTGTTGCAAGACCAATTACGATCGGAGTTGCAACCAACGCTACAGTGTCATTAATTAGAAATGCAGACAGAATTCCAAGAACGACCAAAATAAACAAGAGAATTTTGTTTGGTGTTTTAGCATATTCTAAAACTTTGATTGTTACATATTTTAGCATCCCAGATGATTCAAGACCAGATACCAACACAAACATGCCAAAAAGAAACAAAATAACATCCATGTTAATAGCATTAAAAGCCTGATCAAGTGGGATGATTTGTAATAACAAAACCATTAAAGCTCCAATCGACATAGTAGCCCAAATTGGAAATCTTATTCCCTTAACATTGCGGACTATTATCAAGCCATATACAACTGCAAATATAGCAATTGACAAAACCGCATGGATATCACCTGACACTACAAGTTATTGAGATGCAACAGGCATAATTTGCGTATTGGTCATGATTTCTGCAATTAGCTTTATTTACTGTGCAAATGTGACATTCGGCATGACTACCGCAGACAAATTCGGCATGGCTTTTGCAATAGGATTTACTGTGGCGTTGGTCGCAGTGGCCATGTCATTTGCTGGCATGGAAACGACACCAACACCAGTGACACCTACTGAAAGGCCAGTTGCTCCAACACAGCCAACACAGCCAACACAGCCAACACAGCCAACAAAAGCAACAATTCCGGGATACGATAGACTAACATCTATTCAAGATCCAGGACTTGGTCATGAATCACATCAGCTTGCAGTGATCTTACCACCAAGCGACAAAGTATACTCTGGAACACTACAGTATGATGCATCAGAGCCAGTTCAGTTAGTAGTACTCACTGGTCCACTAGCTCCAGGTGAAGACAGAGGTCAACCAATTTGGACACCAGATGGACAGACCAAATTTGCATTGACATTAGTAGATCCAAAGAATGCGCGTGGTGAGTGGAAATTTGCAGGTAATGCGTTGGCAGTTCATACAATGAAGACAACACCATTCATTGTTGACTACAAAGTAAGCTATGAGACAAAATCACCCAGTGAGACGGTCAAAACAGGTACAATTCAGTCCATACAAGATCCAGGACTTGGTCATGAATCACATCAGCTTGCAGTGATCTTACCACCAAGCGACAAAGTATACTCTGGCATCTTGACGTACTCTGCATCCGAGCCGATTCAACTAGTATCGTTGAAAGGCCCACTTGCACCAGGACAGACAGCTCCTGCGACATGGACACCAGATGGAACAACCATCTTTGAGTTGACTCTTGTTGATCCAAACTCAGCAATGGGAACTTGGGAGTTTTCAGGTAATGCGTTGGCAGTTCATACAATGAAGACAACACCATTTACTGTTAGCTATACGGTTAGCGCAACTGCAACCGCCAGTGCACCTCCAAAGGAGACAGTTCCAGAACCAGTTCAGAAACCAATGTCGGCCACAGTATCACTGCCAAGTGGTTCATCGCTTCCAGGATGCGAGACGACAAATGAGTGTTTCATACCGGCAACAGTAACAATCGGCGTTGGTGGCACAGTCACATGGACTAATGATGATACTGCAGCACACACTGTTACCAGTGGCACCGTATCTAACGGACCAGATGGCAAGTTTGACAGCAGTATATTCATGGCACGAGGAACGTTTTCACACACGTTTAGCGAAGCAGGTCAATACGACTACTTCTGCATAGTGCACCCATGGATGACAGGCAAGGTAATTGTGGAATAACCACAAATCAATTTTTCTTTTGTTTTTATTTTTCTATTAGGCAGTTTACGATAGTTTTTTCACAGCAGTCGTAAGATCTTCTGCAATTCGCTCATAATCGGATCTGGTTTTTCCGACTTTGTTCAGTTTTTCTACCTCTACTGCATCCAAGCTCTTAGTCATTTGATCGGCCATTCCATGTAGTCTCATCTCAGCCATTACAAACAAACGATTGTTTTCTTTCCATAGATGCGCCATCACGTGCTCAATGTACTTTGAAATACCAACCACTAATGAGTCAGCATTACCAGAAGATAGATAATCTCTTGCAGACTCTTCGATTTTTTCTGCAAGTTGTTTTGTTATTTCATGTTCCATCAACATTACTGCTATTG
>JAWCRP010000086.1:0-4557 GCA_038869175.1 Candidatus Nitrosotenuis sp.
ATACTCAAACTGCCATTTTCTGACTCTACAAGACTGACTCGAATTTGATTCAAATATTCATCATACGCAATATCTGATAATTTAGCTCCATTGATTGAACCTGATACGGTGAAAAAACCCTTAGAGCCAGCATCTAGAGCAACGGTAAATTCCGTCGAATTACTGTACAACAATTCTTCCAATATCGACAGCTTTGTTACCTTGAAACTTTGCTCAATTTCCCCAGAACTTGATCTGCTTTGATAATACGAAACATGGGCCTTGTACATTCCCTGCTCTGTGGCATTCAACGGAATAACTATTGGAAACACATAATCGTCCGGCTGGATCCTTGTTCCGACATTGCAGTCTGTAATAAAGCTGGTTTGGTACAACGGTGGCTGCGATTCGTACTCATCAAGTATTGTTACATTGATTGTGGCACAACCTGAGAATTTGTGTGCTACAACAGTAAATTCTACTGTCTGCTTCCAATTGTATATCTGCTTCAACCCGCTAATCTCAATTGATGCTTGAGAATCTTCCACATATGGTGAAGGACACGTTCCAAGCGGCCCTCCAACACATGATCCTAACAAATTGCTTACTATTACAAACGATGTTGCTGCAACGGCAATTACAATCAATGAAACTAGTACTGATGTCGACTGCTTCAATACGACATGTCAAAGTCTTTCTTTAATAATTTGTCTTGTTAAGAATGCTTGAACGGCACAAATCTCATGTTATTTTTCCTTCTAGATTCATGTCTCTTTACAGCCTTGATCTTCAAAAACCTACTATCGACGATCCGCACATGCACATTTGTGTTCTTTTACAGTTCCTGATGACCTTGACTGCCATTTAGTATGTATTTTAGATGATCATGTGTTGTAGACTAGTCTTGATTTGCGCCGCACTCGGTACAAAACTTGGCAGAAGCTGATATCTTTATGCCGCACTCTGAGCAGAACTTTGTGTCAGAGTCGGTAGTCTTTATTCCACCATACATGCCGGTGTTTCGCACAGCACCTGTCGGCTCGTAGTGATCCTCGTCTATTATCTCAACTGGCGCAAAGTCCTTTTCCTCAACATACGCCATTATCCGAGGTACTGTGTTGGACTTGTCCTTTGGGTCAGGTATCATGTCTGCAAGCCAGAACGAGTATCTCATCAATGTAAGCTCGGGTGTTGAGAATGCGAGCGTGTGGGCCGACATATAGTCCTCAGCTGCCTTTTTTCCAACGAATACCTTCATTGAAACACTCTTGATCTTGGTAGTATAATTGCCTTATTAGGCGGATTTTGAGAGCGACTCTATTCTGCCGCGATACTTTTCCTTGTAGAGGCTACGGCATGAGGTGCAGCAGAAAAACCTCTCATGATTTCCAAACTTTAGCACGGTCGGCTTTGACGCAACCGGGCCCTCGCAGTAATCGCAGCTCATCTTTACTGTCATGTTGCTTACTATCTTTAGCTTGCCATCCTTGATGGTATTGGTGCGTATGTGTTCGATCTTTTTTCCCATCTTGCTTTCGAGCTTTTCAGTATCGATGACTGGTAGTACTGCCTTTATCAGTCCGACGTTGACGAGCCTCTCATAGCGCGCCTTGACAGTGGGGGTGCTGACCTTTATCTCACGCGATATCTGCCGGAACGACTTGCGGCCATCCTTGCTGAGTGATTCCAGTATGGCCTCATCTATCTGGTCTATCTTTAATGGCATTGTATGGTGTGTCAAATCCTGCCTATTCAACTTTACACTTGTAAAGTCCACTATTCAAGTATCTGACATACCATACCATAGCATGTCAAGTTTAGTAGTAAAGAAATCGGCCGTCGCTGTTGTATTTGTGCTGTTCTCGCTTGTCTTCCTTGGAATAGTAATGTCACTTACAAGCGACATTGCAATAAAGGCAGGAGATGAGCTGTCGTATCCGTCCTGGCTTGTCATTGCGTATGTTGCCGGGCTTTCCATGATTGTTCTTCCATGCACACTGCCGCTGGTGTTCATTATAGTGCCGCTTTCGATGGGCCAAGGATACAGAAAGGGACTTGCAATGTCGCTCTTGTTTGGGGCAGGACTTGTCGTAACAATCAGTCTTTACGGTCTTGGTGTTGCATATGTTGGCAAGTCGGCCTCGCTTGATCAGATCTCAACTGCAATGTTTGCCGTGGCAGGTATTGCAGGATACTTTTTTGGGCTATCGCAGCTCAAGCTTGTCAAATTCGGGCTTCCATCGTACTCTAGGACGCCATCTTTCATACAAAAAAGAGGTGATCATGCAAAATCGTTTCTGATGGGAGTGTTGCTTGGCAACGCAGGAGTTGGGTGCCCAAATCCGATGTTCTACTGGCTTTTGATATATGTGGCAGGAACTGGTAGCCTTGAGATAGGAGGCTCACTTGGAATAGTGCATGGGGTGGGCAGGGCTGTGCCTCTTGTGATATTTTCACTTCTTGCAATACTTGGGGTGAATGCGGCAAGGGGTCTTGCGCAGAGCCGCATCAAAATAGAAAAGATAACCGGCTGGATGCTAGTAACAATAGGTGCGTTTTTGATAATCAACGGAGTTCCGGGGGGCCATGAGTGGTACGAGTCCACGATGGTGCACATCGTATGGAACAATCTGGTATCGATGACGGGGCTTCCTGCAGAGTATCATGTTGGATACCACACACATGATAATGTATTCGGATTTGAGCTGCCGCAGAATGTGGTTCCGGCAGTGTTTGCGCTCTTGCTTGCCGTGCCGGTAGTATGGTATGCAATAAAAGTAAGAATAGGGGAGAACAAAACATGAAGGACCCAGTATGCGGAATGGACGTGGATGAAAAGCACGACCACATAGAATACGAGGGAAAAAAATTCTACTTTTGCTGCGCAAGCTGCAGGTGGGCGTTTGAGAAAGATCCGGAACAGTTTTCCAAATGAAGATAGAGATACTTACCACGCCTGACTGCTCAAGCTGCAAGACGGTGGAAAGATACCTTGATGAGCTTGGACTTGACTATTCCATAATAGATGTGACTGAAAATCCAGAGTACTTGGAAAAATATCCGATATTTTCTGCGCCGGGAATAGTCATTAATGGCAAGCTAGAGTTTGCGGGCGCCCCAAGCAAAACAGAATTGCACAGACGTTTGAGTGAATTAAAGTCCTAGCCAGACCCGCCCACTTGTGCAATCATGTCGTATACTGACCGCGCTATGTGCCGAACTTGAGACCGCATTTTGGGCAGTGTACATATTCGGCAGTAAAGTACCGGTTACACTCGTAGCAGAATCTTTTTCCGCGCGGCCCGGCCCTCTCATCAAGATATTTTTTGACAAGAATGATTGCTACTAAAACTCCTATTGCAATTAGAACATAGTAGAGCACCATGATATACTATTCTCACTTGCGTATCAAAAGTCTTTCCACAAAATTGTATTTGGTGTCAAAATACTAGTTTATGCGCTTTGATTTTTTTGCACACTTCGCAGCATCACAAGAACCAAGAGTGCAGCACCTATTGCAAGCCCAACTCCAACTATCATAGATATCTGAAGGCCGTGCAGGAACGCCTCGCGCGATGCTGCAAGCAACGTACTGCCTATTTCGCCTGAAAGCTCTGATGATACATTTACTGCGCCTCCAAGCGTGTCCATTGCCACATTGCGCGCCTCTTGAGGGATTTCAGGCGGCATAGTCTTTGCAAGACTGGATCTGTATATGGCAGTGCCAATACTTCCAAGAACTGCTATGCCAAGCGCCCCTCCAAGCTCTGCTGTGGTCTCCGATATGGCAGATGCGGCACCGGTTCTTTCTGCCGGAGCTGCACCCACCACAAGGTCCATTGCAAGCGTAAAGACAGGAGCAAGTCCAAGTGAGGATACAACAAGTCCTGCAGTTATGATCCAGAACGAGGTTTGAGCATCAATCTGCACAAGCAGAGCAAATCCTGCAGCAGATATGATCATCCCTGCAGCAATGATTGTTCCGGGTTTGATGTGGCCTGCAAGACGAGGAGTTATGGTGGAGCCTGCAACAAAGGCAAGCGCCCATGGCAGCATCCACAGTCCTGCCTGCAGCGGCGAGAGTCCGAGGACAAGCTGCAGATACTGTGAGATGAACACAAACACTCCAAATGCCACAAAGACTCCAATCAAAAACGTGACAAGTGAGCCGGAAAAAGCAGGTATTCTAAATAGGCTAAGGTCAACAAGCGGATCTGCAATTCTTTTCTGTCTGAGAAGAAATACGATGCCTGTGATAAGACCGATTGCCACAAACAGAACCGGCTCAACTCCGATGCCGTCCTGCGCTATCTGTTTTATGCCGTAAATAATTGCAAGTATTGAGGCAAGCGAAAGGGCTGCGCTTGCAGGATCCAGCTTGCGCGCCATCTTGTCTTTGAACTCTGGCAATAACATGGGCCCAAGTATCAACAGTACTGCCATTACAGGTATTGCAAGCAAAAAGACAGAACCCCACCAGAAATACTCCAAAAGGACGCCGCCTACTAGCGGGCCTATTGCGGCTCCAACAGAAAAGCTAGATACCCAGACACCTATTGCAACCGATCTTTGTCTGCT
>JAWCRP010000087.1:0-4488 GCA_038869175.1 Candidatus Nitrosotenuis sp.
GCAATTATCTTTTTTGTCTCCTCGCTTGCCTTTTCTGGGATTACTATCTCAACTTGATATCCAAGCAGATTTGCAATTCCAGTCAGAGCAATTCCAGTATTTCCCGATGTCGGTTCTATTATTATCATCTCTCCGCGTCTTAGTTTACCCTTCTCTTCGGCATCCTTTATCATCCAGTATGCCGCGCGGTCTTTGACTGAGCCAAATGGGTTGTGGCCTTCCAGTTTTGCAAAATAGCTAGTCTTATCGCTTGATAGGGTGTCCAGTTTTACTAGTGGCGTGTTACCAATTTTCTTTAGGATTTCTTCGTCAGTCAATACCTTGGTTGCCAGAGATTATTTCACCTTTCTAATTGAAAACTCTAGTTCAGAGTCTTTCTTTTGGAGATCTAAAAGTTCGTGGCCATTTCTTTTGACCCATCTTGATATGTCTTCTTCTGCATTAGGATCGTCGGCAAGGACAGTAAGCGTCTCGCCCACCTGCATTCTCTCGATTTCGATTTTTGTTCTAAATACAGGTTCCGGGCAGAATAATCCTCGCGCATCCAGTTTTTTTGTAGTTGTGCTCATATGCACCTGATTTCGATGATCCGTCCGTCATATTAAAATCTATTTGACTTAGTTTTAGCTAAACTGATTTGATTAGCTCAAAATAATCACAACATATTTTTGAGTTGTTAAAGTGCCATCTTGAGCATTTGTTGTAGGTTTCGGCTCGCAAGCTGCGCCGGATCATAATTTAGCATGTTAATTTTCTTCGACACACGCTTCATCAAGTAAACTGCAAGTTTGTAAACAAGAGACCAAACAAAACTATTTTGATTTGCATCATACACTTTGAGCAGGAATGACAAAATCCACTGAGAATTCGGATATTGTTCACGGATGTACTCTGCAAGGTAGTCTTTGGAGTTGTTGATTTTGTATTTTATGTGCTCAAGTGTCTCTGCCTCCCTTGCGTAGCCGGTCTGGCAAATTGATATTTTACCATGCCGTAGTGAGAAAACCACGTCATCAAGGGTGTTCTCAGATTCAAGCAGGTTAACACATCGCCCCAAAGTAGAAAGCACGTGTGAATCGCTGCCAGCAACACCTACTTTGTTGTTTTCAATTGAGAATTTTGTAGCCCTAGCATTTGATATTATGTCAACGTTGTTGCTGTTAAACACTTCAACTAGATCACAATACTTTGCCTTTTCACGCAATGCATCAAGCAGGCTGAATGGATGTGGTGCACAAGATATCGCGTCCTGTCTTCGTATTTCATCTAGTACTTCCTCAAGTGGGAGTCCTGCCGCAATCTCTTCTGAAATTCCATACGCAATTACGTGTGCACCCGTATCGATAGTTATCTCTTCGGCAGGATAGATTTGGATTTCTTTGTATTTTGAATGGTTGTTTTTGTAGTCCAGCATTTGTCGGTAGCCGTTAAGGGTGTTATGGTTTGTAACAAACAACGCACCAAGACCAACCGATTTTGCACGCTCAAGCTGTTCTTGGATTGTTATATTGCAATCAAACGGGGGTTCATCTTCTCCCACATGGTAATTTGAAAAAGAGTTATGGCAGTGCAGCTCGGTCTGAATGTAATCCAAATCAAATGCAATCTTTTAGGCTATGATTATAATCTTTGTTTAAAGCCAGACGTATTAACGAAATAGATCGGTTTCCTTGGAACGCAATAGTGAAGCAATGCCGTCACCTTCTGGCTCGAACTCAAAATTGCGGATTATGGCAAACGGGCAACGGATTGATTTTTTCATGACAAGTTCTGCTGCAGCACAAAGCTCGTCTGCTTGGGCAATTGCAGTAACCCGCAGCTGTCTTCCAAAGGAGTCTTTTTTGCCGGCATAATCACAGATTGGTTTTATTCCAGATATTCCAATTGCAACGTTTGTCTGCCCCTCTCTAAACGGTCTTCCAAATGTGTCAGATATTAGGACTGCAGTTTTTTTGCCAGAATAATTTAGTATGCCGGTCTGAAACTCCGATGCAGATGTGTCAGGATCATCTGGAAGCATACTAACAAAACCTTGAGGCAGATTGCTCTCATCAACTCCCGAATTAGCACACACAAATCCGTGTTTTGTTTCTGTAATGATTACACCGCCATCAAGACGCACTATTCTTTTTGCCTCAGAAAGTATCACCTCCACAAGTTTTGGATCTTTGTCATACTCTGCAGCAATTCCAACCGACAAAAGAGAAGGAATTACATGAGGCAGAAATGCTACCTTGCCTTCTTTTTTAGAGATTACCTTTTGCGCCACCACGATGACATCTCCGTTCTGTATGTCCTTGAAATTGGAAAAAAGCATCTTTGCCAAGTCATCACCTTTTTGCACCTCTTTGTTTAACAGAACTGGAATAATCTCCAAAGACACAGTTGTGTTTGCGTTCAAGTTAATTTATTTGCTTAACGCACAAATTCATGCATGATACGAATGCTGCAGACATACAAATATGCTCATGCAACCGTTTGCAGTTGAAGATCTAGGTTGTAGTGTTTGTTGATGTGTTCTATTAGATGAGTCAGGTTTTTGTCTTCTATTGTAACCATTGCCTTTTCCTTGACGATATCCTGTGCTCTGAACGCAACGCCGAGGCCGCAGATATCAAACAAAGTCAGATCATTGGCCCCATCCACTGTGACTACAATGTTTTCCTTCTTTTCATCCCATTCTGCAATTTTTTTCCTGGCAGATTTTGCTTTATCCGACGTTACGTTTATGATTACATCATCAAGTTTTCCGTCCTTGAAGACAAGTTCGTTAGAATAGACAAAGTCAAGTCCGAGCTCGTCCTTCAGTCTGTCTGTCATAATCGTAAATCCTCCAGATACTGCAAGTATCTTCCATCCTGCAGCCTTTAAGACCCGGCATGTTTCCTTTGCGCCAGTCATGATCGGAAGCTCATCTGCCACTTGCTTGCACGTCTCGTAGCTTAGCCCTCGCAATGCTGACACTCTTGTCCTCAGTCCATCCTCCCAGTTTATCAGGCCTTGAATTCCACGTCTTGTTATATCCCAGATTTCCTTTTCCTTGTTGACTTTTTCAGCAAGTATTGGTAGATATTCTGCGTCAAAGAGTACTCCCTCAACATCGAAAATTGCAAGCAAATGATTCCAATTTTTGGGGAATGTGCTATCAATATAAAAGTTGAAGTCAGATGTTAGATCGCATATCGCTAATATTAAATCACGGCAATAGATTCGTCACACTATGGACGAGCTTGAGCACAAATACGAAGTTGAAGTAAACACGGCTGAGAAACAGCAAAGATTGCCGGAGGACGTAAAAAATGAGCTAAAAGCATCCGGAATGATGGATGAAAATGGCAAGCTTAAGCTTAAAGGAGTCAGTCCAAAGATGCTCAAGCGCATGAAATCAGAATATGTTAACTGCCCTGTACTGAAAAAAGAGATACAGTTCATTCAGTGTTTTGTGTGCCCCAATTTCCAAAGCCGAGTTACCGGCAAGGTATTATGCAAGGGCGAGCCGCTGAAATAACAAGTTACTACTATTTGACACAATAAAGCACGCAAGATTCCAGAAACGCTCATTAGTCAAAATTTGGGCCCAAATACATTGAGCAAAGAAGATGTTGGCATAACGGTAACAAAAAAAGATGATTTTAGTGAATGGTATACACAAGTTGTCCTAAAGGCACAGCTTGCCGATTATGCTCCAGTAAAGGGACTCATAGTATTGCGTCCAGACGGATACGCCATATGGGAATCAATTCGTGACACACTTGATGCAAAGCTGAAAAAAACTGGACATAAAAATGGCTTTCTTCCGGTTCTGATTCCAGAATCGTTGCTTGGAAAGGAAAAGGATCATTTTGCTGGATTTAATCCAGAGGTGTTCTGGGTAACTCATTCTGGCGAAAATGAGGTCGGAGATAGATTGGCGCTTCGACCTACATCTGAGACACTTGCATATTCTCTTTATTCCAAATGGATACAGAGCTGGCGTGATCTTCCGTTAAAAATTAATTTTTGGAATACTGCACTTCGAGCCGAAATCAAGGCAACAAAGCCGTTCATTAGAACGTCAGAGTTCCTCTGGCAGGAAGGCCACACAGTACACGCAACACAGGAGGAAGCCGAAAAAGAGGTTCATGACATACTTGAAATCTACAAAGAAACTGTAGAAAAAGAGCTTGCCATCCCAGTATTGACAGGAAAGAAAAGCGAGAAGGAAAAGTTTGTTGGTGCAGTATACACTACCACCATGGAATCCATCATGCCAGATGGTAAGGCGCTGCAGATGGGAACATCGCATTTTCTTGGACAGAATTTTTCAAAGCCATTTGAAGTCAAGTTTCTTGATAAAAATAACAATGAAAAATATGCGTGGCAGACATCTTGGGGTGTTTCATGGCGGCTGATTGGTGCAACCATCATGGTTCACGGTGATGACAAAGGTCTTGTCCTACCACCAAAGATAGCACCAATCCAGATTGTCATAGTTCCTATTTATTATTC
>JAWCRP010000088.1:0-4462 GCA_038869175.1 Candidatus Nitrosotenuis sp.
TGATGAGAAGAGTGTTAGGACTGCAAGGCTGCAAGGTAGTTACCATATTGGATCCGCTGCCAAAAACTCTTCCAACAAAGGTCAACTTTCCATACATACTGCACACAACGCCATTTAGGGAGGCAGGTCTGAAGGATCAGCTGATGTCAATTTATGATACGGAATGTATCGATTTTACTACGGCATGGGAGTATGCTGAAAGGTACACAAAGGCAGTAGGCTCCCCTGATGCAGGAAACGACAGATTTCTTACCATACTGCAGGCAGTCACAATCTGGATAAACGCAAAAAGGCTTGGGCTCTCATGCACCGATGAGATGCCGCCTGCCATCAAGACATATGTTGGGATTTTGAGGAACTTTTTTGGCATAGAGGTAACTCATCTGCTTGATAAGTGACATTTTTATTTTATAAAGTGCTAACAGAAGCATGGGTAGAGTCAACATCAACGTGTCTGCAACCGACTATGATAAGACAAGCAGCGAGATAACATCCACGCTGAGCCGCCTTGAGGAGATGGTTCATGAGACGGATGGATTTGTCGTAACTGATTCAGAGTTTGCGTTTGGCTGGCATTTTTATGTGGTCTCTGTAAGGGCCGATCTTGTGCAAAAGCTGGCAGACCAGATGGGCTCTGACTTTCAAAGACTGAAGGGAAAGACTGCGGACAAAAAGTTCCTTACATGGCTTCAGCAAAAGATGGACCAGAAAAACCTGAAGGTAAAGTTTGCCATAAAGGAAGAGATGGAGTCAAGCAAGTACGGTATTTTTTAGGGCCTTAAGAGAATTTTGAGATTTTCTGGGTTTTGTGCATCCTCAAATGCTTTTTTGTATTGCTCAAGAGGATAGACTGCAGATATCATATCGTCAACACGTATTGTTCCGGATGCAAGTGCGTCGATTGCGGGGCGGAACGGGCCGCAACGGGATCCTACAAGCGTTATCTCGTTTATTATTGCAGGAACTAGATCCGCTGTGCTCTCAGATGTTGTTGATTTTAGCACTATTGTTCCACGTGGCTTGACAAGGAGTAGTGCGTCTGAGAATCCAGACTTGCGACCTGTCGCCTCTATCACAATGTCGAATGTGCGTTCGTCATTTTTTTCTATTTTTGTCTTTGTTTGAATGCCAATCTTGCGCAGTCTTTCCAGCTTGTTTTGATGCTTGCCAAAGCAGACTAATTTGCAATCCGACATTAATGCCATTGCTATAAGGTTAGCAAGTCGCCCATCTCCAACAATTCCTATTTTTGTGTTTTTTTCTAGTTGCAGTTGTTCTTTGATTTCAAAGGCTGCAGCAAGCGGCTCTACGAATACTGCCTGCTCATCAGATATCAAGTCGGGAATTACGTGCAGATTTCTTTCTGGAAGCGAGATGTATTCTGCAAATGCACCGTCTCTTCCTAGTATTCCAAGGACAGTTCGATTTGGGCAGTGTCTTTCAAGTCCCAGTCTGCAATTATCACATACACCACAACCGGCATTTATCTCGCCTACCACCCTTTTGCCGACAAGGGATTTGTTGTCAGCATCAATTACCACTCCAACAAACTCATGGCCGAGCACGCCTCTATATGACATGTAGCCCCGGACAAGCTCAAGGTCGGTTCCGCATATTCCTGCCAAACTTACTTTGATTTTGGCCTCGCCATCTTTTGGCTCCGGATAGTCATTTTTTAGCTGGAGTATCTTGCCGTCAAAAAAGAGGGCCTTCATGGTGCTAGTTGTGTCGGCCCAAATGTATACTGTTGGCTCTATACTGTCTTCTTTTCTGCATTCTTTCTTGCGCTACTGCAAACGTGCATGGCTGCCAGGTGTGGCATTTTACCGCATTGTTTTCCTCCAGCTCGCTGATACTGATGTAGCCCCATTCTGCAAATGCATCATCGTTTAGGTTTGCGTATCCAAAAGCAATTTGCTCCTTTTGGTCAAGCTCTGCGATCAGCCAGTAAAATCCGATTTGCGGAAGCTCCCATTTTTGGTATATTATTTTGGATTCTGCAGGGATCTCTTCGGTTTCGTACAGTCTTGGGATGGTTTTGGTTGCGGCATCTTCCACGCATCAAAAAATGCTGGACGACTTAAGGGCAGTTTTCAGCTGCTCCACATCCTGAGCCCGGCGCTTTGAGTTTGTCTTTGATTTCAATCTAAGCTTTGTGTTGCAGCATGGACATCGCAGTCCTCCGTAAGATATGTACACACCGCAGCATGAGCATCTTTTCTGTCCGTTTTGGTATTTTTCCTTTGTTAGGAGTGTGTTTTCCTTGTATCGAATGCAGATTCCTTTGCAGTTGCAGGTCATTTGGCTCAGTAAATGAAATGCGTAGTCAATTTTTCGGCCATATTTGATTGTGTTATGGTATTGAAAGTTGTTCTATAGTTAATGTCAAACAGATATTTGAAAGATGAGCAAAGATCATTGCTGGACGTGTTTGCGATTGTATTTGTTGCATATCTAGGAAGAGGGATTTGATTTGAAATGATAAGAAGGTGTTTTGATGTAGATTTTACAAAAACATTGTAATGTGGGAATATTGGTATTGAGCTGTTCTGCGTCATTTATTACCGTTTTTGGTAACTAACTAATAAATCGGCAAGTATTTTGATCGATAGCAAGTATGTTTTTTCATACCACATTACAACCTGATTGCATTTGAGAATTTTGTATTGATTTCAAGCGACTCGCTAATTTTTTTCTGAATCTTGTTCAGAATTCCTGTGTGCGCATCTCCAAACAAATCTTGCAAGACTCGCTTCAAATACAGTGGATTGTTGACACAGTCAGATATGGTACAGGAGTACTCCTGTAACAGCACATCTTGGATCTTCTCAAGATTGGGTCTCCCCATCTCAAGGAGGGTGTATTCGATAGCGTGCACGACCATTAGTTTGGAAATGTCAACATATGAAACATCTTTTCCATCAGACCAAGTCATCACGGGGGATAGCATGTTAAGTAATGTTTTTCCCTTCTTTGTTAGAACGTAATCCGCATGTATTGGCGTTTTATTTATGATTATCTTTTCAATTAGATAATTTTCTTCCAAGTCTTTTAGTATTGATGATAACGTGGATGAAGTAATTTTGTGAAATTTTTCTTTTATTTGGTTGAATCTAGCTCGTTTCTGCGAGTCGATTTCTTTCAGCACTTGTAATGTCCATTTTTTTCCCAGCAAGCGTATTGTTGGATTGTAGAAACCATCAGTCATATGTCTGCCCTAATCTCTCCCATACAGACTGGCACATCATACCAACGTGTCGCATTTGCAAATAAGACACGCCTATACAATGCATTTCCTGCCTTAAGAGACTTTTCTTATTTTTGATGATCATTAATGTGATGTAAATGGCATCCAGTAAACGAACGTGTGTTTTAGGCAATACTGATGCCGTAGGAAAAGTAATCAATCTGTCAATCACAAGTTTCAGTTATGACGCCGGACTGGAAATACCGTCTTTTACATGCTTGATACTTTTTTAGCAATTCAGCTAATTTTTTAGTAAAAAATGCGGCTAGAGGCGAATTTTTGCCATGTCAAGCACGTCATTTATGATTCTCTGGTGCAGCCCCGTGTTGAATTTTGGGTGCATTGCAGCATACCTTGCGGACAGCTCCAAAAGTTCAAGTGTCATGCGATGTTTCCATGGCTGCAGATCACCATCAAAAAACAGGCATCCTACCAACAATGCAAGGCGATTTTTATAGGATGCATCAGGCGCCAAATTTTGCAATCCATAAATGTCGTTTGCAGGCTCTAGCATCGCCTGTAGTTGGCTATTTTGTGCAACACGGCTTAGCAGGGCCAAGTCAAGAAACGAGACATGAACAGAGTGTCTAATGTCAAACCAGAGTTTTTTTTCGTCCTCACCCTCAAAGGATTTTTTCAGATTCAGCAGCCTCATGCGCTGATTTGCTGTAAGCAGTCCTCCTCTTGGAACTTGGAGAAGTGTCTGAAACTCTCTTACCAGTGACTCATTCTGCTCTCCGGTTATTGGTTTGCGCCAGTGGTTACTTTGCTGGCTCAAATTACCAAGTCCACTCATCTTCCTCTTCTAACTTCCATGTATCTTCTTCAAAGTCCCTGCTTTTTTGTTTTGATTTTCCCATGTGCTGGAAATTATTTTTATTATAAAAAGCATTACTCACAACTTCTACGTGCGATCACGCACAAAAAAGGCGTAAATACTTAACTGAATAAGTTCGTACCTTATGATAATCAGCAGGTATCACAAGATTACATCAGATGTCGATCGGCAATAAAAGAATTACGAAGGTGTTGTGAGCACGCTTTATTTTAAATTTTCAGGTTGTCGCCATCATGGCAAATGCAATTCAGCAAAAAAACAATGTTGACACAGTAGACAAAACATTTTTTCCAAACAGTCTACATGGTCACAAAGAACACAACGTCCAGTCTGCAAACGTGTATCTTGTAGAACAACAAGCACCCGTTGTTGCGCTG
>JAWCRP010000089.1:0-4434 GCA_038869175.1 Candidatus Nitrosotenuis sp.
AGTCCCAGTAAAGCAAATTATGCTGATAAATTATTTTGCGGGTTTGGTTTCCTTTTTGTTTTTTCTATTCTTCAGGTATTGGTATACCCCATAAGCAGTGAGCCCAGAACCGGCAATCAAAATGAACACATCGAAAATATCAAACAGACCAAACAGGCTAGACATTATTACATACCAGATTAGTGCAGGTCCTACCCAATACTTGATTTTCATGCTTACTAGAAGTAACAACGGTTAATTTGTTTTCGTGTCAATTACGCACAATAAAGTGCCACAATGCCAAAAGTTAGCCATTTTTCTGTTGGTTGATAAAAGACTTAAATCTAAACTGCTCTCCATAAAGAGCAGAAATGATACACAGTATAGCCGGATTAATTGCTGGGCAGGAATGGATCTTTATCATAATAGCAGTTGCCATTCTGATATTTGGCGCAAAAAAGATCCCAGAATTGGCCAAGACAATGGGCAAAGCAAGAGTAGAATATGAGAAAGGTAAGATAGAGTCAGAAAAAGAACTCAAAGACCTAAAAGACAAAAAAGATTAGGACTCTGCAATTCTTGCAAACTCGTCTATTATCTTACTAAACTCGGAGACAATTTTACGTTTACCAAATATGCCAGCTAGTTTCATAGTACCAGATAATTTTATGTCCGCCTCAACTACAAGATGAGTTCCTTCTTGAATCTTTGAAAAATGCTCTACAAATCGGCTCCCTTTTGCATCACCACCGATAACTGTGACTGTGTGTGTTTCAGGATATGTTGTCACATGTTTTGTCATCATTACTAATTCTCGTGAGCCTATTTGCAGGTGTTCTTCCACCACTGCAGTGTTACCTCTAATTGAGCGTACCCTGATCGACTTGAAATACTGCGGCAATATACTTGCAAAGTTCTCATAATTTGCAATCACATCAAATACATGTTGACGTTCAGCCCGAATAATTTTCTTGATTATGACTTTTACCAAGACTAGCTGGTGCCCCATCTCTTGTAAAGGCGGTGTTCAATACCAAACTGATCAAGACATTTTCCAACGGTATGATCAACTAGTTCACTAATTGTCTTTGGTCGTGTGTAGAATCCAGGCATCGGTGGTAGTATGACAACGCCCAGTCTGGCAAGCTTTAACATGTTTTCTAGATTTATAGCAGTCAAAGGAGTCTCCCTTGGGACCATCACCAGTTTTCTTGACTCTTTGAGTGTAACTCCTGCGGCTCTTGCAACAAGTGTCTCATCATATCCATTGGCAATGCTTGAAAGAGTTTTCATACTACATGGTATTATCACCATACCATCAGTCCTATACGTGCCGCTAGATATTCCCGATGCGAGATTACTGTCGTCAGAATAGCAGGTAGCAAGAGCTTTAATGTCTTCATGTTTGTAGTCGGTTTCCATTGTAAGGCACTTTTTTGCCCATTCGGTCATTACAAGGTGTGTCTCCACACTACATTCCTTTAGAATTTGGAGCATTCTAACACCATATATGATGCCAGTACTGCCAGTTATCCCAACCACCAATCTCATTAGCATACAGTTCTCATCATGATTATTTTAAGCTGCCACGAACAGCCAGCTGTTTGGCACGAGCTGACGAATTTAGTTATATTAGACTAGTTTTGAAGTCAATCTAACCATGATAAAGCCTGCCCAGATACAAAAGATCACAAAAGATTATTCAGATTTTAGAATCGGCGTTCTTGGAAGTCATTCAGCACTTGAGATAATGGATGGAGCAAAGGATGAGGGAATACCAACGGTAGTCATATGTCAGAAAGGCAGAGATGCTCCATATAGGAGGTTCCAGAGAATTGCAGACGAGATAATCGTAGTTGAAAATTTCAAGGATATGGCATCTCAGAAAATGCAGAAAATGTTTAGAGATTCAAATACCATCATAGTTCCACATAGAGCGCTTACTGCATACCTCGGATATGACACTATAGAAAACAAGTTTCTTGTTCCCATATTTGGCAACCGTGCGCTGTTTCAGGCAGAGGAGCGAAGTTTTGCAAAGAATCAATACTATCTGCTTGAAAAATCAAAGATTCGCTTCCCAAAGATCTTCAATGATCCAAAAAAAATCAACAAGCCTGCCATAGTAAAAGTACAGGAAAAAGAGCGCAAACTCGAACGCGCATTCTTTACGGTATCATCATACAAAGATTATTTACAGAAATCAGAAGAGCGTATAAAAAAAGGAATCATACGGAAAGAAGATCTTAGAAGAGCAAGCATCGAGGAGTTAATACTTGGCACATACATGAATTTTAACTATTTTCACACACCCGTATCTGAGCAGGTAGATTTTATTGGAATAGAAAGAAGATTGCAAACAAATCTTCATGACTTTAATGCGCTGCCGGCAAAACAGCAACTTGACATTGACATAGACTTGCAAAACATAGAGGTAGGGCACACGCCGGCCAGCATAAGGGAATCATTGCTTGAAAAAGTAATCAACATGGGTGACAAGTTTGTTTCAGGCGTCAGAGACATCTATCCCCCGGGAATCATTGGCCCATTTTCACTACAAAGTGTGGTTACAACTGAGCTGGAACTAGTCGTTTATGATGTGTCGTTGCGTGTTCCTGGCAATCCAATAGTTGCAACAACATCACCATACACAAAATACCAGTACGGCGAGACGTTTGGCGTTGGAAGAAGAATCGCCATGGAAATCAAAAAGGCACACGAACAAGGAAGACTGTCAGAAATACTAACTTAGGCCTCCACAGGCTCACGCAAGAGTGTCTTTCTAACTAATATCGGAATATTGTAGAAGGCGGCAAGAGCGGTTGCATCAGATGCCCTATAGTTACGAAGTACGATATCCTTTTTACCTGTAAAATACAGGTTTGCTCTCAATACGTTACCGCTCTCATACAGTTTTACTTTGACTAGCAATAATTCATTTTCTTCGCAGAGTTGCTCAATCAGATTGTATATTGTTGGAAGACTGTCACGTTTTCCATCAACAAAGCTTTTGATATGTCTTGCCACCTCACCAGAAAATGCTCTCATGTGAAATTCTTTGTTATCATCTGACCTTAAGATCACAATACCCTCTAGGGCATATGGATCTATAAACCCAACATATGCAATTTTTGCTGTCGAATAATCCGGATCTTGTTTTTGATCAATATTCAATGCGTATATTCTGTATGGGTTTGATTTCTTATAAACAATTCAATGTCAAAAAATGGACAACTTATCAGTTCTACGCGGCTCTTATATCCAAATTTACAAACTAGATTGTGATGAGAATTGACATACCACTGCCATGTCCAAACTGCGGAGGAAAGATGTATTCAGTAAGCTACGATGCAACGCTGAAGATTCTTAAGAACAGAATTTGGCATGTTTGTAAGGAGTGCAAATTTACGCGAAATGTCGAAGACTTTAAAAAAACCCTCTGCTGTGCGTGACGGCATTGGACTTCTTTTTTATTTTATCTAGCCTAAATTAATTATACATGCAAATGTTGTCAGCATTTCAAATGGATACGATTTAATGCTAGATACATAAACTCGTTCCAGATGGCAGAAAGCCAAACAAGAGACGGGCGACTATTAATCACACTTGGATTTGTAAGCATTGGACTTTTATTTTTGATATATGCACGCCTTGGAAATTCTGAGATCACGCCAGACGCAGTCCGATCCATGGAACGAGTAAGCGCGACATTTTACATCTTGTTACTTGTTGCACTTGGAGCAATATCATATGGATTACGACAATACCACATACAAAAGATCAGCGGAACTAAAAACGATGCATTCTCCATCATAGCCAACATAACATGGAATAAGAAATCACGCCGAATCTTTGTTCTAACCATGATAATTTATGGGATGTTCTTCTCTTTAACATCTGGAATTCTCGTCTACCAACCAGATGTGGTCTTTTCCAAGCATTATGGAGTCCAAGTTCCTTCTGCATTTATAGCACCATGTTGCGGTGATGTCGGATACGTGCCCAAATTCATCGCATACATAACCGAGCACGTTGGGCTTCAAATCATCCCACTCAATCTAATTTTGCAAATAACGGTATCGTATTTGGTAGGTCTCAACATGGCAATAGCAGTAAATGCATTTTCCATACTCAAAAAGGGTGCAGGTGCCGGCACCATAGCTGCGGTTACAGGTCTGTTCATTGCGTGCCCAACATGTGCAGGTACATTTATTTCGCTTTTTGTCACTTCATCAGGCGCAGTAGCATTCACCATAGCAATAACTCAGATGCAGACAATCTTTATAGCAATTACAATCCCACTTCTCATAGCAACCCCAATTATAATGGCAAGAAAAATCAAGAATAGCGGTTGGAGCTGTAAGATAGAGTCTAGCTAGTGTATTTTTTCACTTCAGGAATAATCCAATTTCCGATGTCATACCCATCACGCCTAAGATACTTTAGGGTAAGTTT
>JAWCRP010000090.1:0-4427 GCA_038869175.1 Candidatus Nitrosotenuis sp.
AGGTTTCTTGCCAATGAAAATTACGTCTCTGTTTTCGTTGGACATACAAACTTGGCGATAATCGGATAATTTAAATCTAAAAACCAGATTACGAGTAAACTCGTTAATTTCTTATTTGGTCACAATACACTAGATGGAATGTCTCATCTTGATGAAATTCGGAACGTTATAGAATCCGACTCTAGAGAGGATAAAATCAAAATCTTAGAATCGCTTTCGCAGACATCCGATTCGACCTTGATACAACTTGTAATTTCCAAGCTTGACGATGACGACATCCAAGTAAGAGGCGAGGCATTTGCAGCCCTCATGTTAAATGAAAATGATATTTCCGACATACTAATCCAAAGTCTGAAAAGTCCAAGAAAAAACATACGTGGGTATTCTGCTCTGATCTTGGCCAACCGCAATGAGAAAAGGGCAATACCGGCAATAGTCGAGCTGGCATCAGATGAAAGTGCTTCCGTCAGATCCTGTGCCATCGGAGCTCTTGGATACCTAAAGGCAGTTGATGGGACACAGGCAATAGCAAAATGCATCAACGATTACAACAGTGAAGTGAGAAAGAGCGCCATCAAGTCAGCGCTAGACTTGGGCAATGACAAACTCCTCAAGCAAGTCCAACCTGCAAAGTCTGACGACCAAGAGACAAGACTGCTTTTGGACAGAGTGAAAAGAACAATCAATGGACCGGGAGGGATTTGAACCCTCGATCTCACCCATGCCAAGGGCGTATCCTACCAGTCTAGACGACCGGCCCAATAACCAGAAGAACTTCTGATCGTTTAACAGCTGTAGACTGATTATTTACGTTTAGCTGGAATCAAAAAATTTTGATTATCAGTCAACATAAAATATTTAACCGTCATAGCCGAGGTCTGTCTGTGGTAGTAGAAAACAAAGCTGTGCTCACTTACATTCAACTACTAAAAGAGGATCTTGCCATATTTAGGATGGTACCAAGTGACGGCGCAGTTCCCGAATACAAGTCCGGACAATTCATAACACTTGGCATGCATGTTCCAAGCGAGAATAAGGTGATAAGACGTGCTTATTCCATTGCATCCCATCCCGAAAATAAGAAGTTTATCGAACTAGTAATCAGATGGGTAAGAAAGCCACTTCCCGGAAGGCTTACCACCCAACTGTTTAATGCAAAGGAAGGCGATGAGGTCACGTGGGTCAGGCCCACAGGTGCCGCACTCCTCATCAACGACAAACTGCCAAACGGCCAAAAGGACGAACGCAGAATAGTCTGCCTTGGAGGCGGAACTGGAATCGCCCCATTTGTGAGCTTTGCCCAACATCTGCATGAAATAGGAGACAAACGAGAGATTGTCGTTCTGCACGGCGCAAGCTATGTGGATGAACTTAGTTACAAGCAGCTTTTTACCGACCTTGAGCTTGAGAGCATAGACAGAGGCAGAGACAAGTGGAATTTCCGCTATCGCGCCTCAATTAGCCGTCCACAGGAATGGTTCAACAGGTCATGGAGCGGCCAGACCGGCAGAGTAGAGACATTCCTAAGATCCAAGGATGGCGAACCATCACCACTAGAACAGATGATAGGAGAAAAAGTAACCCCACAAAACACCATGTTCTACATATGTGGGTGGCAGGGCACCATCGATGGATGCATGGATTATCTTGGTGCAAAAGGGTTCGTAACTGAGAGAAACAAGCGACCAGACGGAAGTTTTGAAGTAAAGTACGAATCGTACGGATAGTGACGATAATATTGTATTGCCCCATTGCAACGGTGGGGACGTAGGTTAGCTTGGTATACTGCCAGCCTCGGGCGCTGGAGATCATGGGTTCAAGTCCCATCGTCCCCATGTCAAGCATTGAAATAGTGCATAGAGTAAAACAAATCATTTGACCGTTGCAATCTACCTTGCCCACCTAAATCCAGTTACAAATGCGCATGTGGAAATCATAAACGAGTTGAAAAAAGACGCATCAGTCATTGTCATGCCAGTGATCTTCCTTGCAGGGGGCCGTGAAATCAACAGCCGCAGTTTTCCTTTCGACTATGAGACAAGAAAGAAAATGCTTTTGTCGGTGTTTGGCGATTCCATCGAGATCTCCTCAAATTACACATTCCGCACCCCATTTTGGAAATATTTTCCTCCTTTGATATCCCCGTACTCTTGGATACTTCGCAGTCAGATCCTAAGCGGCATTAATGGTAAATACTATACATACACCGGAGACAAGATAGAGGGGATCATGCTCAAAGCATATAGGCTGAATCCTAGAATTGGAAAGAGAAAAGACATCTCTGCATCATCAGTAAAAAACAAGATGTACGATGCAGCTCAAGGAAAGCATGCCGACTGGAAGACTGATGTGCCAGAACAGGTCGCCAAGATAATAGAAGAAAGATGGGATATCGTGAAAAAATATTCCGTTGCAGAAGATGCCACCACCAGAATAGCAGGAATGAAGTTTCCAAAAGCAACACGCATGAGAAGATAGATTAAGATGCCGCTTGCAGATATTTTATGAAGCTGAAGCTCTCAAGATTTGTTTGGTTTGACGGAAAGACAACCACGGTAGAGAGAGCGCAAGTACCAATAACCACGCATGCTATTCATTATGGCACCACCATCTTTGAAGGAATACGCGCATACTGGAATGGCAGTAATCTAAACATATTCAGGCTTGACGAACATATCAAGCGATTTAGAAGATCTGGGGAATTCTATTCAATCTCATTAAACTATACAGACGAGCAGCTAACTGGTGCAATAATTGGCCTGTGTAAAAAAAATAAAACACGACAGTCCTGTTACATACGCCCCTTCTATTTTGTTGGACAATATGGAATAAACCTGCATGTGACCAAGGATGCGCCAACACATGTTGCAATATTCATGTTCCCCTTTGGCGATCTGTTCAACAAAAACGGCATAAGCGCAGGCATCTCGTCGTGGAGAAAGTTTAGTGATGCATCAACGCCGCCGCTTGCAAAGATGGGTGGAAACTATCTTAACTCCATACTTGCAACTCAAGAATGCAAAAGAAATGGGTATGATGAAGCAATAATGCTGGATCTTCGTGGAAACGTAAGCGAGTCACCAGGCGAGAACATATTCGTTGTAAACGACGGAATTCTCAGCACGCCACCCCTCAATTCCTCTGCACTAGATGGAATCACACGCAATTCCGTCATCACGTTGGCAGAGGAATTAGGATACAAAACCCTAGAAAAAGAGATAACTCGTGGCCAGCTTTATCTTGCTGACGAAGTATTCCTCACAGGCACCGCCGCAGAGATAACACCGGTAGTCAAAATTGACGGAAGGAATGTAGGCACTGGAAAGGTTGGAAAAATTACCAAAACAATTATCACAAAATATAATGAGACAGTAACTGGTAATAACCATCAACACACAGACTGGCTAACGAGGGTGTACTGAGATGAAAGTTGCACAGATTGGCATTGGCGGTTGGGGAAAGAACCACGCGCGCGTATTATCACAGCTTGGCGTATTGTGTGCAGTGTGCGATACCGACCAAGCAAGAGTAAACGAGGCAGGCCAAAAGTACGGCGTCAGCCAATACACGTCCATTGACGAGATGCTCAAATCAGAGCAGATAGATGCAGCTCTTGTGTGTACGCCAACGTCGACGCATTATAAAATTGCAGCAAGGCTGATTCAGGAAAAAAAACATGTCTTTGTAGAAAAACCACTGACATACAAATCAGATGAAGGAAACAAGCTTGCCGAGCTTGCCAAGAAAAACAAAGTAATACTTACGTGTGGATATATTGAGAGATTCAATCCTGCTGTTCAGACCGTCAAGGAATTTGTAAGGACAAAAAAGTACGGCGATCTCATCATGTTAGAATTCCACAGAGAGAGCAGAATGCCGCTCCACATAAAGGACGTAGGAATCATATATGATACGACAGTTCACGACATAGATACTGCCATGTGGCTCTTTGATGAGGCACCCGAGGTAGTGTTTGCAAGATCCGGCAAAATACGTCACGATCATGAGGACTTTGCTACCGTGATGCTGGGATTTAAGGACAACAAGGTGGCCATAATCTCCTCCAACTGGATTACCCCTGCACGCGTAAGGCATTTTAACGCAGTATGCACGGAAGGAATAATTTCAGGCGATTTTATATCTCAAGAAGTGAGAATCGAAAAAAACCAGGGCGCCGAGATGCCACGACTTGAAAAGGCGGAGCCACTTACGCTTGAAATAAAGCACTTTCTTGATGTAATCGAGTCCAAAGTTCCACTGTTAGTCACTCCAAAAGACGCAATCAACGTAACAAAGGTGGCAGAAGCTGCCCTTCTTTCAAGCCAAAAGGGCGTGCCGTTCTACATGGAGTTAAAATGAACAAAAAGATGATGGACATGCTCGCATGTCCAATAGACAAACACTTTCCGCTTGAGATATTTGAGATC
>JAWCRP010000091.1:0-4403 GCA_038869175.1 Candidatus Nitrosotenuis sp.
TTGCGGCATTCTGAAGGGAAACTCTATCGATAATGATTCAAGCCTAAAGACTCTAGCAAATACTGCACTAAGTCAGGCAAAGGCAGGAGTAGACATCGTCTCACCGTCTGCAATGATGGACGGACAGGTAAAGTCCATAAGAGAGGCACTTGACCATGACGGGTTTTCAGATATAGGTATAATGTCTCATTCTGCAAAACATAGATCATCATTTTACAATCCATTTAGAGACGCAGCAGACTGTGCACCGCAATTTGGCGACAGAAAGACATACCAAGTTCCATTTACCAATCCTCGCGAATCAATGAGAGAAGTTGAGCTTGACATTAACGAGGGAGTGGACATTGTCATGATAAAGCCCGCCCTTGCTTACTTGGATCTCATATCAGAGACGAGGCATAGATTCAACATACCAATATCCGCATATAGTGTCTCAGGCGAATATGCACTCGTAAAGGGTGCAGCAAAGCAAGGATGGATAAACGAGACAGACATCATGTCAGAGATTTTGTACTCAATAAAGCGAGCAGGAGCAGATATGATAGTCACGTATTTTGCAAAAAAGATGGCAGAGTATCTAAACAAATGAGGGAGAGCGACAGATTCGAGATAGAGCGTGCATACGACCTACTACCGCATGTAGTTGGCGCAAGCTGGGCATCCATATACTTTAGACTGCACCAAATAAGAAAGCCTACCGAGGTGGAGTTTAGGGCCAAGGTGGCAGAGTATTTTGGAATGCTAAAGAACATGGATGAGTGCTTTCCTGAAGATGAAAATTTTTCCCCAATAAGAGCCTACATAAAAGGCAGATTCGATGAAGAGGTGCTAAAGATACTTGAAGGAAAAAACCTCGAAGTTGAAAAAAGATACAAGCGATATATTGACTATGGTTAGACTTCTTGCGCCAGCTGTGCAAGAAACTTTTTCATAAAAGCAGTTCTTTTTCTTGCAATCTTTTTCCCAAGCTCAGTATGCATGTTTTTCTCTAAAACCAGCAGTTTTTTGTAAAAATGATCCACCGTCCACATCTTATCGTCCGGAACCCTATTCTTGCAGAATGGATCTTGCTCGTTGTAAATCAACCTGCCAGAGGAGCCTCCCACAACAAATGTTCTTGCAATACCAATTGCACCCAGCGCATCCAGCCTGTCTGCATCCTGAAGTATTTTTCCTTCAAGCGTCTTTGGTGTTTTCTTCTTAGAGTAACTGTGGTTTTTTATCGCATCACATATTATGTCAATTTCCTTTTTAGAATATCCAAATCCAGGCAGTATTTTTTTAGCCTCTATTGCGCTTTGAGATGATGATGTCTTTGATCGTGCATCATGCTTTGGAAACGACACTATATCATGAAGTAGCGCTGCTGCAAGTACCACACAGATGTCTGCCTTCTCATTGATTGCTATCTTTTTTGCATTACGGCATACGCGCATGATGTGATCAAAATCGTGCGCCGGATCATTTTGTATTCTTTTTTTCACGTATTGTGTCAGTCTCTTGATGTCACACATACTACATCTTCCAGAACTTGGGCTTTACGAACTTTATTCTTTTTTCAGAGATCAGTATGTTCCAGTTTATTGACGCAAAGAACACAAGCATACCAATACTCAATACATCTATTATCAATATTCCAACATACCTTTCCTCAAACATCTGAAGAAATGGGGTCAATACAGCAGTGCTTACGGACAGCATCACATAGTATGCAATGAGGCGACCAGCCCAATACCCACAATAAATCTGCACGCTCTTTGCCCTCATCAACCCATACGTGACAAATAGCATGTTACTTGGGAGTGGCGTTATTGCAAACAGAAATGACGCCAAAAAATAACCCAACTTTTTTTTCTGCAAAAAATTTTGGATTTTATCAAGGCTTGCCTTCCTTTCAACGCTCAGAAACTTGCGAAAGTATGAAACTGTGTGCAGCAGGACAAAACGTCCAAGAGTGGCAGCAGTGGCACCCACTAATGAGAGCACCAGTGGATTCAAACTTGGATCAAGTGCGTGAAACGAGACAAGAACTATCCAAGTTGGCGGCATCAGAATAGGTATTGTATTTAGCACGAGAATGAGAATAAAGACACCAAAATACCACAGATCGGCCAATACAGTAAGAATGTCCGCCATGAGTGCTGTTTTTTGCCTCAACTAAATTAGTTTGTGGCTTAACTGTGTAGAATTTGCAGATTTGATCAAAAAAATGTAAAATCTGGCAATTTTGATCACAATATGCAAAAATATGGATAAATGGTCCAATATCCTTAAATTTTAAGAACGCTATATAGTACCATGAGCGCGCGGGCCTGGAAGTGTTATAGATGTAATCTACTCTTCCGCGATGAGGCCGTGGCTAAACTGCATCGAACCATTTCACATCACAGCATAACTATGGCAGACGTCATTGAAGCATAGATCGATTTTTGTAAAATAATATGCAGGGGGTGGGATTTGAACCCACGAACCCCTGAGGGAAGGGATTTCCTATTTTGGATCTTGAGTCCCTCTCGGTTGACCGGGCTTCGATACCCCTGCAAGAGCAGTTTTCAAATCAGAGTATATAACTGCTCTAGGCACCGCTAGCAGGATTTTTGAGAGTATTAGCAAAAAGCCGAGATTTTTGACGCAATTTTTGCCAAATTAAAAAACTTATTACTAGTTTATTCGACAGCCAATTCGTGGTAACCACAGAACAAGCAAAAAACATGCGAAATAGAATAGACATTGAAGGAACTATAGAAAGAATTGAAGAGCCAAGAACTGTTAACCTTAAGACAGGCGGCACCACTGAGGTCTGCAACGCCTACTTGGTAGACGAAGCAGGTGAGATAAAGGTGACCTTGTGGGGCGATGACATTACCAAAGTCAAGAACGGATCTAAAGTAGTATTCAAAAATGGATACACAAACACCTTCAAAGGCGAGGTATCACTTGCAAAAGGCAAGTATGGCGAGCTTATCGTAAAAGAATATTAAATAAACCCAGAATTTTGCCTTTTTTTGTAATCCATTACTGCTAGTATTATTCCTACGACAATCACAATTATTCCTGCAACCAACAATAATCCGACTGCCGCAAGAGGCACTATTGCCCTACCAAGCGGAGAGTTCGGGTCCACCATTCTGTCCTGCTCATCAGGATTATTTGTAAACATCATTACCACGTTTATCGTCCTTTGTCCCCTATTTTCAACACTAAAGTTGAGGTCTTCTCTTTGACGTAGATCTAGCGTCTTAAAGAACGCAGGTTGATCCGACAAATGCGTTCCAAAGTTGTCTCCATATATGTTGGAAATTGACACGGCAACTGCATCTTTTGCCGCATAATCTAGAATCTGCAGGCCCCACAGTATCTGTTTTGTGTCACTTTGTGTGTAAAATGGAAATACTGCCACCTCTCCAGGTCGGATTTGTGTGTTCTCTGTAACATGATCAAACATGCCTTCAAGCAGCAACGGTAATGACAAGTCATTCTCAAATCCATTCTGCTGCAAAAGTGATATCGCAACTGCAAATGAAGACAGAATCAATATTCCACCGGCGATCAGTACCAGAGGTCCACGTTTTTTCATTGAGAATATGCTATGTGTGCCGTCTTATATGTAGAACGTAAGTTTGTGCTAGCGACGCTGCGATTTTGTGGGTTTTCTGGTAGGCTTTCTTGCTGCAGTTTTTCTTGACATTTTTCTTTTTGTTCGTAATTTGGCCTTCTTTTTTGCTGCTGCCTTTTTCTTCAGTTCTATCTTTTTCTTTTGTGACTTTTTACGCTTCATCCTTTGAATTGCTGCTTTTTTTGCTGCTGCTTTTCTTTTTTTTGCCATAACCTGCTCCAGTCGTTCTGTTACCTTTGCCAGTTTTTTACTTGCAGCGTCCTCTTTTTTCAAAAGCGATTCAAACTGCTTCTTTAGCTTCTCAGATTCCACCTTGCTTTGTTTTATCAGAGTGACAAGTGTCGGCTTGACAGTCACCTGTTTTTTTATCTGCTTGTTCGTCTTTGTTTTGGTCTTTTTAAAATTCTCAATTGTCTTTGTAAGTTCCTGCGCTGATGCTTCCCTTTGTTTGATCTCAGATTCTAGCTCTGCAATCTTTTCAGTGATTTGTGATAGTCTCTCAGTTAGTGCTTGTTTTACCTCATCTGATTCGGCATTTGCCAGATCAACTTCTGTCTGCCCCTTTGCCTCCATTTCAGAGTTCAGCCTTTCTTGGGCCGCTTTTATCAGTCGCTCTATGCTCTCCTTTCTTGCCAAAATGTGATTAAATTCAGCGTTAATTTCCCCCATCTTTTCCTTGGTGTTTTCAAGTCGCTTTTGAACAGACACAAGTCCCGAAGATGACTTGCGGCCAATAGACATCGTTTTCTTTAGCTTGTTTTCCGTTAGTCGCCTAAGCTTTGATGTC
>JAWCRP010000092.1:0-4375 GCA_038869175.1 Candidatus Nitrosotenuis sp.
GACATACGTTCTTGTAGGGTTTATGAAAAAGAACCCAAGCTCGAACGAGGCCGCACTCAAGTACTTTTTGTTTGGAGCAGTCTCATCTGCAATCATAATTTATGGCATCTCACTAGTGTACGGTCTTACTGGATCGACTAACATAGGCGAGGTGATCACAGGTCTTGCAGCAGTTGATCCGTCTCTCATGCCGCTTGCAATTCTGGCGGTGGGATTGTTTGTTGCAGGATTTGGATTCAAGATGGGTCTTGTGCCATTCCATATGTGGCTGCCGGATGCATATGAGGGGGCGCCTCCTACGATCACAGCACTGCTTGCTGCGGGAACAAAGAAGGCAGGATTTGCAGCAGCACTCAGAGTCATAATAATGGGAATGATTGCGTTAAACCTTGACTGGGCGTTTGCCTTGGGAGTGATTGCAGTTATGACGATGACGGTTGGAAACATTGCGGCAGTCATGCAGAAAAACATCTCAAGAATGCTTGCCTATTCCAGTATTGGTCATGCAGGATACATACTGATTGGTCTTGCAGTTGCGCCATTTACCCCTCTTGGACTTCAGGGCTCGCTTTTCCACGTGTTAAATCATGCTGTAATGAAGGGTGCTGCGTTCATTGCTATTGCAGGTATTGTGACGACTCTTGCTGTTACAAATCTTGACAAGCTAAAGGGTCTTGGAAGGAAGATGCCGATAACGTCGATAGGTCTTGTCATCTCACTTTTGGCGCTTGCCGGGGTTCCGCCAACTGCAGGATTTTGGAGCAAACTAATATTGTTTGGGGCCGCACTTGAGCCCGGACTGCCGGCATGGGCAGGATGGCTTGCAATAGCAGGCGTTCTCAACTCGGCACTCTCGCTGGCATACTATGGTTGGATTATCAGAAAGATGTACTTTGAGGGTGAAACGGAAAAGAGAGTTTCGGAGCCAAAGGCGATAATTGGCGTGATGATATTTTCGATAATATTCCTAGTTGCAATAGGTGTCTATCCTGACCCGATAATCGAGTTTGTAAAGAGTGCCTCTCCAATTGTTGGAGCAATTACAATTTCAAAGTAGTAAGCTTTAGCAGATATTCTAGGTGTGATTTTGCCTGGCTTTCAGGAATTATTCTAAGACTTGATGCTGCCTTGCTTGCATAATCTTTGAGCATCTTTTCCATGTGATTGAAGACATCGCGAGGATCCAAGCTGCGCTTTACAAGCAGGTTGAAGAGCTTGTCCTCATTCTTCCAGTCTATGAGGTCATCCCTTATCTGATAGGCAATTCCAATGTTGCGGCCGTATTCTGAGAGGGCGATTATCTGGTCTTCTGTGCCCTTGCCTAAAATGGCGCCAAGCCTTGCTGCCGTCTCAAAGGCGGTGGCAGTCTTGTATTCTATCACCTTAAGATAATCATCAAATGTCAAGTCCTGGCTTGTCTCAAGGCGTGTCTCGATGACTTCACCCTCACTCATAAGCATGGCAGTGTTTGCCAAATCTCGTGTGATTCGTGGGTTATCAAGCCTTGATGATATGTTGAGGATAAGACCCAAAACAAAATCGCCTGTCAGTATGCTCGTGTTGTATCCGTACTTGATGTGAAATGGATCCTTGTGGCGTCTTGACGTCTCATTATCAATAATATCATCGTGTATTACAGATTCAGTGTGCAAAAACTCTACGGCGCAGCCTGCAACGAAGGCATGCTCGTCTGCCTTTCCTATGCATTCTGCAGCAAGAACAAGTATGAGAGGCCTTATTCTCTTTCCGCCATCGATTGCATACAAGAGTGGCTGCATGAACTCTGATTTTGAGTAAAGCGTCAGTTCCGCTTCTAGGGCGCTGTCTATCTTTGTGATATAGTCTTTGTATGTATCAAGGAGCGGATTGATTTTGAGATTTTTTCGATCCAAAAATGCTCGAGGATCCTTTCGTTTGTGAGTATTAATAGTTTGTAGATGATGCTGCTAAATTGTCTGCTGTACTGCAAGCATTGAAAAAGGTGCTCCCGCCGGGATTTGGACCCGGGATCTCCGCCTTGAAAGGGCGACATGCTTGACCGGACTACACCACAGGAGCCCGCTTGCATCGCCGTTTTGAGACCTTAAAATCTTTTGGACATGAAAGATTTTTTTATTGGCACATGAGTTGACTGATATGGGCCCACTTTCAAAAAAAATTGATGCAATAATTGAGGAAAAAAGCCTGCTAAAGCACCCGTTCTACCAGATGTGGAGTGATGGCAAGCTTTCGATGAGCTCACTTGCAGGATATTCAAAAGAGTATTTCCAGATGGTAAAAGCAGTGCCTTCATTTGTGGACAAGGTTGCAAGGTTTGCACCAGAGGAGATGATTGCCGAGATAAAGGCAAATCAGCAGGAGGAGGCAGAGCACATTGAACCGTGGGTAAAGTTTGCATCATCACTTGGAGTTGATGGGGCAGAGCTGTCAAACTATTCTGGGCTTCCAAAAACTGTATCTGCCGTATCAGAATTATCCGACTTGATGGTCTCCCTTGAGGGTGGGGCTGCAGCAATGTATGCCTTTGAGAAAGAGATTCCGACAATCTCGCACACAAAGCTTGATGGCCTTGACAAGTTTTACGGCCTAAAATCGGATGATGCAACGGAATACTTTAGACTGCACATGGAAGCTGATGTAAGACATGCAGCAACATGGGCAAACATTTTGGACAGTATTCCAGAGGATCGTCATGAGGCGTTAGTACAAATTGCACACAAATCACTTGATGCACAAAACCATCTGCTGGATAGTTGCTATGAAAGCTACTGTCAGTCACTATGACATTTATAGTGAAGACAAATCTGTTTTTCTTGGGGCCCATAACTCAGCTTGGTAGAGTAACCGGCTCATAACCGGTGAGCCAAGGGATCGAAGCCCTTTGGGCCCACTCTTACATATTCGATGGGCCCTGTTTTAGCACGACCTTGCCGTTTGGAAGAGTTCCGACATATTGCCATCCTTCTGAAATCAGTTTTTCAGATTCGTCCGCAGTGGCGACTCGCTGTCTGTATTGCCGTCATTCAGATTGCTGAACAACTCTAGCACCTTTGCGAGCTCCTCCGGCCTGATGGTCTCTAACTTTATCCTTACCTCTTCCTTCTGCTTTTCCAACGGATCCTCTGTTGCCTTTTCAAGATCAAGAAACTCTTCGCTTCTCTTGAAAGCATCTCGCATTTCATCCAACAAAATTTTCGGGAGTATTCCTTTGTTGGTAGTGTACTTTCCCTCTATTGAGCCCTTGTGCCCCATAAAGAAGACGCGAAAGTCATGCGCTATCTTGCCTCTTGATTCCGCAATCAGTAATTGCGTGTCAAAGAATGCACGCAGTACATACGGTCTCCATGCGAACCTTGGTCTCATGGCAACTCGGACGTCCCTCGTGATGACAAGAGTTCTGATGAACTTTCTGTTCTTGTTTTTCCCGCGGTATCGTGACAGCCTGCTTGGAGCGATTACCGGCGATTCAGGCCCGAGCGAGTCTCCGTCCATTATCCTCTGGTTAAGGTACGCGAGCAGCCTCTTTCCTCCAAGGTCTGTCATGAAGGTAAAGTACTCATGCTTTGCCTTCGATAGGGTTCGTCTCACTATGATTCTCGGAGGCGTTCTAGTGAAGACTGCAAGCCCTTGTATGATTGCAAGGTCTGGCAGATCTTTGATCATTAGACCGTCAGTTGCATCATAGTTTCCCAAGACTTCGGGGCGCAGACCTGATTTTCCAATCAGTGCCATTATTGCACCCTGTCTGAGATTCGCCCTATTGAACAATTCCGCAAGCTCGTTTGCTTCCGGTACTCTTTCGTTTTCTAGGGTCGGTGTGGAGTCGATGTTCCTGATTTTAATCTTCCTTTTGATCTCAACGTCAAAGTGTCTGAGCCATGACTTTACCGCTGTCAGCAGACCCTTGATGTACTGTGGGGCATTGCCATTTCCCTCAAGTTTGGTGATGTAGTCCTGCAAGATGTCAGTAGCTGTTCTAATGTCTCTCATTGCAAGATTAGCATACTGGATTGCTGTCATGTCGTGGTCCTCAAGGAACTTTCGCAGTCTTCTCAGCCTCGTGTCTGCCGTGATTATGCTTCCGCGTGCCATGTTGTCATACCAACTTTTTACGTCTGGGTTTGCAAGGAAGTGCTGTTTTTTCGAAGTTGTTTGATTTTTGGCAGTGTTAATTGTCTGTTCGTTTTCTGTACTTTTTCCCATATCAGTCCCCTCCTTTGCGGGGACCTCATTGGTGATGATTCTGGGTGTTTTGTCGCATAATTCCACCAATTCTGACCATATGATCTAATTTTCTCTACAAGAATAGCTTTGGATCAGATTCTCCCTGACCAATCTCATGTATCAATGGAAAGAGTACAATGAAAGACTGGTC
>JAWCRP010000093.1:0-4339 GCA_038869175.1 Candidatus Nitrosotenuis sp.
GTCGCATATAGCACAGATATGGAATGACGGCAGTTACTTGGGATGCAGTTTGTTTTGCTTTAGATATCAAAGAGAGCAAATGGAGTAGATTGGAATCTACCGGAGGCGGAACAGACTGCACCACGATCACATCTTGTGTTGGCTTACCAAGAAGCGTTAGTTTGCTTTCACCATCAGGAAACAAGCTAAGTTGAGAATCAACAAACTTGGCGTCCAGTTTTTTTGCAATCTTTCTTGCTAAACCTTTTGATGCCGGGCCTCCTATGACGGTTATCAATGCAGACCATCATAGTCTAAAATTGTAAAGTCTTTTTGATAATTTTCATGCATGATAATCAAAGTTTGTTTGGATGCCAAGATGGTAACTGTTGTATGAGTCAATCATGAACACAACAAGCACGCAATGACAACCCACCACACTGTTAGCCATATGCAGACATTAATGGTAGTTTGGAGTTTTTACTTGGCGCTATTGAATAAATTTCAGCAACATTCAAGGCCCAGACAATTACAGGCCCCGTGGTAAATCCAAGATCTCTAAGCTTATTCTTTGCCTGCTCGATAATCTCTGGATCTGTGATCTCTTCGGCATCACCCTTTAGCTGAAAGCCGCTACGATGGGTTTTGTCAACTACTGCGGCCGTGATTTTGGACCATGATTTTATGTTTACAAATGTTTTGTTGGCAAACGCATCTGCAAAAACAAGCTTTTCATCTTCAAGAATTGCCATGACATATCTTGGCGAGATGTTTGGGATTCCAAGTCTATCCACAGTTCCTACATAAACAATGTTACCCTCACGTATGATGAGCGATACTATCTCATCTGTTATTTTGACCAAGAATCACACCACCTCATACAATACACACAGATGTACTATACCTTACAGTATTAAGATTATCATGTGTAGTAATCTTCTGACTGTGTTTCTTGGTGTATATTTTTCAAGTAAGAAATGCCAGAGCTCATTATTTGTGAGGTGTTTGTAGCTCTTCGTCCAGCTTGAACTCTTCCTCATCTGCATACGCCTGCTCTGCGTGCTCGCCGATATCAAGGCCTGCATCCTCAACTTCCTTGGATACTCGAATTCCAATGATGAATTTGAGCACTTTGAGAATGGCATATGTTCCACCAAATCCTAGTGCTGCGGCAACTGCCACACCGATTGCCTGAATCAATAGCTGGTCTGGATTTCCAAACAACAGTCCGTCAGGCCCTGCCGGGTTAATTGCAGATGATGCAAATACTCCGATTGCAAGCGCACCGATTATTCCTGCAATTCCGTGAACAGAGCTTACATCAAGGGCATCATCAATCTTGAATCTTTCTTTGATCAATACTACGCCGCAGTAGGATGCAACACCTATTGCAATTGCAATTACAAATGCGTGCTCGACGCTTACAAATCCAGATACTGGTGTAATTCCCGCAAGTCCTGCAATTGCGCCGTTAATAGCAGCAACCACACTTGGTTTGCCAGTTCTCATCCACGAAAGCCCAACCCAAATCAATACCGACACGGAGGATGCCATATGAGTAACAATTACCGTGTTTCCTGCAAGGCCGCCTGATGCAAGCGCACTTCCTGCGTTAAATCCAAACCAGCCAAGCCACAAAAGCGATGAGCCCAAGACTGCAATTGGGATGCTGTGCGGAACCATGATGCTTGGACCATAGTTCCTTCTCCTTCCAAGTACCATGGCAGCAGCAAGGGCGCCCATTCCGACGCTTGTGTGAATTACTATGCCGCCTGCAAAGTCAACCACACCCATCTCTCCAAGCCATCCACCGCCCCAGATCCAGTGGGTAAGTGGGTAGTAAATCAGAATAGACCAGATTACAATAAACGGAATATATGCGGAAAACTTCATCCTTTCCGCAATTGTGCCGGTAAGAAGCAATGGAGTAATGCAAGCAAACATCAGCTGGAACTTGGCAAACAACACACCTGGAATTGTGGGTGCATAGTCAAGCGAGTCATCCCATGGAACATTCTTTAGGAATACATAGTCAAGATTTCCTGCAAGGCCGCCTGTCTCATCTGGCCCAAACACCAGACTAAATCCAAATACAAACCACATGACGCTTAGCAGTGCAAGGCCAAAAAATATCTGCATGAAAATTGACACCGTGTTTTTCTTTCTTAACAGGCCTGCCTCAAAAAGACCCAGTGCCGGAATCATCAACAGTACGAGACTTCCTGCCACAAGCATCCATGCTGTGTCACCTGTGTCAATTGCCATTGGTGATTTCGCAATGTTCATGATTAATAATTATAGCTAGATTAGTCTGACAATTGCTATACAATTGTTATACAATTTCTGAAAACAATATTTGTAAGAAGAATGGACGATCTTCAATGATTAAGATCGAAGCAGTATTAGGCAAAAACGACGTCATGGCAATCAGCGAGGCTCTAAAGAAGCACGGCATAGGCGGTCTGACTGTGACAAAGATGCGGGGAAGGGGAAAGAATCCGCCTCCTGAGATACATGCATCAAAGGGGACTGAGATCTTTGTGCCACAATTTTCAGACAAATATGTCGTACAGGTAATAGTCCCAGAGACGAAGGAAGAGGATGTCATCAATGCAATAAAGGACAATGCAAAAATCGGCAAGATCTTTGTATCGCCCGTCTTGAGGGCAGTTGACATCGGAACCGGAACTGAGGGAGAATCAGTAATTTAGATACTCCAGACGACATCATGTACGCAAATGTTTCAATGCTCGATAGCGCAGGCTGTCAGTTAATTGAAAATTTAGCCAGTTTTTCCAGAATGTCAGTACTTGTCTTCGTAGATTATTTCTGGGTGCTTTAGCTGCTTTTCTATCGTCTTTAGATGGCCCATGACGCAGTGGTTTACAAAGTCGTTAAATGACCTAATTCTATAGTTTGCCACAAGAACCTCTCTGTTTTCCTCGTAGATCTGTTCTATTCTTGCAAGTGTGTGCTTTTGCAGAGAAACCAGACGGTTTCTGTTTGACTTGAAGCGTGGAGGCAGCATTAGGTCATCGTATTCCAACTCCTTTTCAGACTCGGATGTCTTCATGTCAACTATCTCTGTCATCTCTGAGACGAAGATCTTGCCCACAGGCTTTGTTGACGACTCTACCTCTGCAGATATCATATCGATTACCGTTCTTGCATCCTTGTCTGATACAACCAGCTCAATCTTTGATAGTGGGATTGATTTTATTCCGGTTGCACCAACTCTTGAACCTCGCTGAGTGTCAAGGATCATCCCATCCTCAAGATTTCTCTTGTCTATAATGGTGCATCCAAAACGCTGAAGCTTTGCCATAACTGTTGGCAGGCTGGATCTGCGAATTATGGCCTCGATTTTCTTCAATGCTGTAGCCCCCATCAATTCCTTTTTTATACTTTAGTCTAAAAACAGGCGTTGAGAATTTTAGTTTGTCAAATAAACATCCACAGATCTATACTCGGATTATTCCTTGACTGACAAGGAACTGAATTCCTGTAATAAAGTCGCCATCGCCGATTGTGCCATCAGCCCACCACTTGGCATTGTTTTTTATCCATGGTGGAATCTGCGTTGTTCCCTGCCCTGCAGGCGCAGTAGGCGGTATCTTGATTACCTCTTGTTTTATTAGAAACTGAATTCCTGTAATAAAGTCGCCATCGCCGATTGTGCCATCAGCCCACCACTTGGCATTGTTTTTTATCCATGGTGGAATCTGCGCCTGAGATTGCGCTGGCACCTGTTCCATAGGCCGACCCGATTGCTCCTCAATGCTAAATGACATTTTTGCCGAAGCAAATGGGCTAAAGTCGGCCATTCCTCGACCCACCAGTATCAGTTGCATCGTATAGTCACCCTTTTGCGGTATTGTAATCAGTCTGGAATCAACACCGCTTGGAGTTAATAGTCCAAGAAGTCGTGGATTAGTGCCGATGTTTTGTATGAATTCTTTTCCCGTAGAATCCGAGACACTAAATGCGTATCTGATATCTTTTGCAAGCTCACCTGACGCATCAAAGAATGCAAGCGTAAATGTCACATCCTTGCTTTGTCCATACCGCGTATCGTATGATACGGTTGCCTTGTAACCATTTGAGAACGAAACGTCAGTTGATTTTATTGCCCCGTGGTCATCCGGAGTTATCACTACATCCATAGTATGCATATCAGATGATCTGAGCTTGCCTTTGATCATTTTTAGCTCCTCACCTGTAACCAGAAAATGCAGTATGTTTGACTCCCTGTTAGAAAAAACATCATAGTGCAAATCGCTTGGGAATATCGGAATTCCGTTTATCGTTCCCTTGAACGTCCGAACATTCTGGTATGGTGCAAAGCTCTTTGGTATCTCGA
>JAWCRP010000094.1:0-4294 GCA_038869175.1 Candidatus Nitrosotenuis sp.
AAGGATGATAAATTTATGTGTAGCAACTCTATTGAGGAGGTTTGTGCGTAAAATGAGCAAATTATGAGGATCGCATAGTAAATGATTCACCCGTTTGCTAAATTATGCAATTCAAATCTTATTAAAATACGAGTAATACATACGAAAACAAATGGCTACCTTAACTAACGAGGAAGCTAGGATGTTTGTTGAAAAGATGATTGCCACAGGCAATGGTGATCGTGGTAGACTAGTGCATATTCTAAATACACTCAATTCCGGTCGCGCACTTTACAATTCTGATCAAAAGTATCTTGATTCCAAGCTTGCAGAAGAAATTGGTTTTGTAAAGAAAATTAAAACGGATGAGAGCTTAATTAACAAGGTACAAAGACTTGTTGATTCAGGCTCTGGAGATATTGGACGCCTACAATTTATTTTAGAATCACTTCAACAAGGAAAAACACTGTATAGGTCTGACAAAACGTACCTTGAGAAAAAACTTGGAGAGCCAATACACGATGACAAAAAATTAGACCAAAACATACAAGAAAAAACCAGTACAACAAAACCACAAGTTACATTTGTGTTACCCAAAATTGTACAAACGGAGTCGCAGCAACACAAGTCAGAAAAACACGAAACAGAGCTTGCACCAACTCACAAAAAACCTGTCCGGGGAACAATGCCAAGGGATTGGTTACCACCAAAACAGACAACAAATGAAATCACAGAACAAATCAACATAGAACTGGCAAATCTTGAAAGAGAGAAACGCAAAACCGAACAGATTAAAATCGAACAGTCAAAAATTATGCAAGTAATTCTGAACCGAAAAGAGTTTGAAAAACAGTTGCATATTGAGCAAGAAAAGTTACAACAGCAAATTGAACTTGAACGTAAAGCTGTAAAAGAACAGATTGCCCTAATTGAGCAGATCAAGCTTCAAGAAGAAGAAATAGTAAAGGCAAAAAAAGAATATGAGGCCATTGCGTCAGAGCTACAAACAAAACAAGAAAAATTATCAAATCAGATTGCTAAAGAACGGGAAAAGCTAGCAGAGCAAACAGCGGCTGCACAAAGAATTCAACAGAAACAAGAACATCTCCAAGAAATACAAGCTGAACGTGAAAAAGTAATGAAAACCGTGAAAATAAAAGAAAATGAGCTTGCACGACAAGTGGAAGCAGAACGAGAAAAGCTAGAGCAACAAGAAAAACTGCTAAAACAGATATCAAATTATGAGAAATATCTAGAATCATCGCGGTTAAAACAGTCACTTCTTGCATCCAAGATAGAAGAGCAAAAACAGCGGCTAAAACGAGTATCGTCTTCTGTTTCACAACTGCAGGAAGACCAACGCCTTCTTGATGCACTAACCATGGAAAAAACACTTCTTGAGAAACAGATCAAACTTGCCGATTCTGAGCTAAAAACCATTAAAAAAGATAAAACATTACTTGAAAAGCTTTTGAAGACTAGAAAATCATCGTTAACCAAAGCAAAAAAGCAGCAAACAAAAAAAGTAAAGACACTAAGGCAGAAAAAACAGATGCTGATAAAACAGATCAAGACAGAATCAGATGGGATCAATAAAATATCAAAAAAGGTCCAAAGAAAGTAAAGGAATAGTCAAACATCATAAGATGAAATCTTGGCGGATGTCAATTATAAGTAAGGCAAACAAGTTCACATAATGCCAGAATTGCTCCCGACAAGAGATCGTCCTGTTTGCCTACAATTAATTTCGCATTTCTGCTTAAAAAGGAACGCGTAGAAATCTTTACTAAGCAGCAAAATTTTTTGGCCCAGTATTCCAGAATACTAGTTTGTGCGTACTCGTCTTACAATCATAAATGCAGAAAGTGGAACTCCAACATACATACCTGCATTCATCAGCAGAATTCCAATCCCATACCCAAGTATTTCGGACTCTGATGTAATATCGACGTAATCTAGTATTGACAACGTATGGAGCATCGGAGTAATTGTAATTTTTACTACTTCCTTAAAGATCGGACTGTCTCGCTCCCAATCAGCCACGGTTGGACTAAATGAATAATAGAACTGATTGAATGCAGTTAGAAATGCAGTTCCAGATGTTGTCTTGTATAGGGTGTTATCTCGAACTTCTCTGAGCATCTGTACCTGCGGAGCAAGTTCACTGCCGTATGCGGCAGTTGCAATCAGGCATCCTCCTCCACTTTCTTTTTTGTCAAGAACGCATGTATTGCCTTCAAGCTTTGTTCCAGGCCCACATTGTAGTTTTTCTGGCGGCTTTGTCTCTGGAACCTCCAATATTTGATGAATTGTTTTTCCTGGAAAGTTTCTATCAAACCATGCTTTGTAATCTGGCTCGTTGTTGTATCTGTCGATATAGTATTGCGGATCCTTTTCTGGGTCAGGAAATCCTGGAATATGTGTTGTGATTATTTTCTTTTTGTTTGGGTCTTGCAAGCCTACTGCATCATAGATTGTCAGGCCTGGAAAGTTTCTATCAAACCATGCTTTGTAATCTGGCTCGTTGTTGTATCTGTCAACATAATGCATTGGATCTCTGTTTGGATCCACAAAGCTTGCAATCTTTGGCTTTTCCGGTTCAGTTGGTGGTTGCTCAGCTGGAGGTTGTTCTGAGGGAGGCTGTTCGACAGGTGGCTGCTCAGCTGGAGGTTGTTCTGCGGTAGCGTCTATTGTAACTTGGTTAGATGGGATGCTAGAGCCTGCAGAATTTACTGCATATACTCGATAAGAATACGTGTTTGGTAGAACCCCAGTATGAGAGTATGTGGTGCCAGAGATGTTGTTGTTTAAGCTGAAAAATGAGCCGGTTCCTATTTTATACTCTATTTTGTATCCCGTAATTGGTGAGCCGCCAGTATTTGTTGGAGGCAACCATGAAAGATTCACCTGTGTTGGAGATACTAAAACGGCAGAAAGAGATGGCGGGCTTGGAGGTGTAGCTTGCTGAGGTGGCGCAGAAGTTGATGTGGGTGTGGCCGAGGCCTCAGCTGACGATGGCCCTGTACCGGCAGAAGTTATTGCATATACTTTGTAGGCGTAGACGGTTCCAGTTGTAAGGTTTGTGTGGGAGTATTTTGTAGTAGAGTTTTGGGTGTTTGATGTAAGTGTCTCAAACGATCCGGTGCCTCTTTTTACATCTATACGATATCCTGTTATTGGCGAACCACCAGTATCCGCAGGAGCTGACCATGAAAGATTCACCTGTGTTGGAGATACCGGAGTTGCACTAAGGCCGGCTGGAGCAGAAGGCGGATTTGCTGCAGGCTGTGAGGATGGTGGAGTTGACGTGGATGTTGGTGTTGCCGAGGCCTCATTTGATAGAGGGCTTGAGCCAAGTGTATAGTGGGCAGTGATTACATACGTGTAGGTGTTTCCCGTAGTAAGTCCAGTTATTGTGTAAGATGTACTTGTAACCTGTTTTTGTATGGTAACATATGTGTCAGGTGCAACTTTTTGCTGAATTTGATACCCAGTGATAGATTGCTTGTACGTTTGGGATGGTGGGACCCAAGACAACATTATGGATGTTGGCGATACGTCGGTGGCAACAAGTGTTGGTGCCAAGGTATCTTCTGCCTTTGCTGATGCCTCGCTTGCAGCGCCGACTCCAGATGAGTTTATTGCGGAAACGCGATAGCTGTATGTGGAACCAGATGCCAGTCCTGTATGAGTAAATGACGTTGATGTACTTTGTGTGTTTGATATCAGTACCTCGTATGGACCAGAATTTCTCTGAAACTCAATTTTGTATCCAAGTATTTGTGAGCCGCCATTGTTTGATGGGGCAGCCCAAGACAGATTGATCTGAGTTGATGAGGCAGGAAGTGCCACAAGATTTCTTGGTTCTGATGGCACAGTGTTTGCTGTTGCTGGCGTTGCGGTGGATTCATTTGATGGACTGCCAGTGCCAAACGAGTTAATTGCGGAAACGCGATATGTATACGACTGACTTGACGTGACACCGGTATGGGAGTATGTGGTACCCTGTGCGTTTTGCTCCAACACTGAGTAAGTTCCAGAGCCGACTTTGTACTCTATTTTGTAGCCAATAATTGGATAGCCACCATTGTTTGATGGGGGCGACCATGTAAGGTTTATCTGCGTTTGTGAGGAAGCAACCGCATTGAGAGATAGAGGAGCACTTGGAACACCTGCAGATGATGTGGATGTTGGTGTTGCCGAGGCTTCATTTGATGCACCGCTAGCGCCGGCAGAGTTGATTGCAGAAACTTTGTAGGAATAGCTTGTTCCGGTATCAAGACTTCCATGCGTGTAACTTGTAGATGTGCTACCT
>JAWCRP010000095.1:0-4231 GCA_038869175.1 Candidatus Nitrosotenuis sp.
TACTTCACAGCATCCAGTGATACTCTTCCCGTGACAGCTCCAAGTTTTTCAAACTCTGCCACTGCCTTCCAAAATGCCGTCTCAACATTTTTGTCTAGCCCATCTGAGACGCACATCTCGTCAATTATACCTATTTTTTTGCCTTTTATGCCAGCATCTATGCCTTCAAGATAGTCCTCAGTATTTCGCTTTATTGTCGTATGATCGTGTGGATCCTTTCCTGCGATGTGGTTCAAAACAAATGCGACGTCTTCTACTCGCCTTCCCATTGGGCCTATCTGTTCTATGCTATTTGCGTATGAAATCAGCCCGTATCTGCTTATTAGACCATATGTTGGTTTTAACCCAACAATCGAACAAAAACTGGCAGGATTTCGTACAGAACCTCCAGTATCGGAGCCAAGAGATACAACTGACTCTAATGCTGCCACAGACACGCCAGAGCCTCCAGATGAGCCACCAGGAACGTATTCTTGATTCCATGGGTTTTTGCTTGGTCCAAATGCTGAATACTCAGTTGCCACACCCATGGCAAACTCATCAAGATTTGTTTTTCCAATAAATATAGAGTCCTGCTCTCGAAGTTTTGTTATCACTGTTGCATCGTATGGCGATACATAGTTTTCAAGCATTTTTGATGCACATGTTGTTCTGATTCCTTTGATGCAAATGTTGTCCTTGACGGATACTGGCATGCCGCAAAATGCACCAACACGTTCACCTGACTTTATTTTCTTATCAATGTTCCTTGCTTCATCAAGTGCCTTCTCATTTATTGTTAAGAATGCGTGTAAGTTGCCATCGTATTTTGATATTTGCTCCATCGTTTTCCCGACAAATTCTTCTACTGTAAAATCGCCATTTTTTATACCGTTGACATACTCTACTGTGGAAATTCCTAACTTCAATTCAATTCATCTTTGGTGCTCGTACGTATCGTCCTTTGTAGCTTTTAATATGTTCAATCAATTTTTCATCAAATGGTATGTACTGATCTTCCCTTAGATCATTGATTGTAGTTTCGTGAATTATTAGGTCTTCAGACTCTGTGTTGGCTTTATCAAGACTGTCAAAGTATTGAAGAATTTTTTGCGTCTGAACAAGATATTGCTCAACATCATCTATGTCAATTCTCATTAATTTTGCAATTCGTTGGATGTCTTCTGTAGTAATCAACTAAATCCACCTACGGGGTAAGCCTGTCAACATCTCTTGGATAAAATGTGGCATCTCTTATGTTTTCAGTTCCGGTAAGTGCCATTAAGAGTCGCTCAAGCCCTATTCCACATCCCGCATGTGGCGGCATGCCATAGTCAAATGCTTGCAAGTGATACTCAAAGGCGTCAATCTTTAACCCCTTGTTTTTCATTCTTTCTTCAAGTTCTGAGCGCTTTTCGACTCTTGTACTGCCAGAAGATAGTTCCAGATCGCCAAACATCAAGTCAAATGATTCTGATATCTTTGGGTCTTTTTTACTCGTTTTTACGTAAAATGGCTTTGGGCCTATTGGCCAGTCTTTAATAAAGTAAAATCCATTTAGGCCTATCTTTTTAAGATTTGATGGGTATAGATCATCGCCCCATTCTGTCTTTGCACCGACTTTTTGCATTTTTTCAACCAACTCAGTGTATGTGTACTGTGGTATTGTGTCCGGTATTTCTGGCACTACAAATTCAGCATCTTGATTTTCATTCACATAGTCACGCACAGCTCTGATCGATACTTTTATGATTTCCTCTATTCGTGTCATGATGTCATTATAGTCCACGTATGCTTCTTCCAAATCAATTGATATTGCTTCTGCCAAGTGCCTATTGGTTCGTGATGGTTCAGCTCTAAATATTGGGGCAATCTCAAATACTTTTTCAAAGCTCATTGTGAGCTGTTCCTTGTAAAGCTGAGGTGATTGCGCCAGAAATGCCTCTTTGTTGTAATAGAATATGGGAAATAATGCTGCACCACCTTCTGTTGCAGTGGCAATCATCTTTGGTGTGTTTATTTCAAGAAACTTGTTGGCATAAAAATAATCCCTAATTGACTGTAATATCTTGCTTCTTGTTTTGAATACATGCTGTAAGGATTTGCGTTTCAGATCAATTGGTCGCACTTCAAGACGCGTATCGATGTTTTTGACCGTCTTTGCATAGGGCTCAAACGGTGCAATCTTTTCAACTTCAGAAAATACCTTGAGCTCATTTGGAATTATTTCTACACCTCTTGGTGCTTTTTCAGAAGGACGAACTGTTCCTCTAATGCCAATCGTAGAGTGCGATTTTAGATGTGATATTTTTTCACGTATTTCATCAGGACAAGAGCCTGCCTTGGCAACTATCTGAATTTCTCCTTCCATATCTTTTAACATCATAAATGATATGTTACCATGACCTCTAACGCTTAGTACCCACCCCATAACGGTTACAGTTGAATCTGTCATTTGTGCAGATAGTTGATTGGAGTAGTGCGTTCTACGCCATCCATCAAGATCAGTTCCAATCATAATGTGTTCTGTCTATGACTGATGTATTTATTTGACACTGATATCTAGATTCAAGACGGCATGTGCTGGAATTGTATTTGTGAGATTGCGTCCTGGACAGGTGAAGGCTTATGCATAAATGTTTGATTAAAGATGGTTAAAAAATTAATAGGTGATCGCCACATTACATTGCAACATTGAACGACAGCTCGGATATTGTTGATTATATAAGGGAGGCAAGGTCTGTGCTCGCAGACAGCATAGATACGTTACTAAGTTTGCAACATGATGTGAATTCTGAGACGGAGGATAAGATTACGCCAGTAAGCCATGTTGTTGAGCTGATAGACATGGGGTATGATGTTGCACACTCTGAAAAATTAAAAAAAGCAGAAGTTGCGTTCATGGAACGCGAACCGTTTTAGTATCGTCCTCGTAGATATTTGTCCTCTGTTACGATTTCATTTATTCCAGCCAAGACTCCTGCAATGATGTCGTCTGCAAGATTTAAAATCACATGATGTGTTTTCCCGTTCTTATCTTTGTACGCTATTTCTAACATCAAATCATGTTCGTTCAGTCCTTTCTTGCGCGATGTAATTGATGCCTTTTCAAGATCTTTTGCAGGTATCTCTATCTGTTTTCTATTTGGTGCCTCAAAGATCAACTTGTCAGTTCCTTTTCTTTCTCTAACTAGGACAAGTTTTCCGCCAGTAATCTCTGATTGCCATCCAGGATATCCTTGGACATAGTCACAATCAAATTCTCGACGGTCTGAACTCTTTGAAGTCTCTTTCTTACCGGCAACTGCACTATCACGTAGAAAGTTGGCTTGTTCTTTGATGTACTTCCATATGTTACTTTCAAATTTCTTGCCAGTGTATACCTTTGTGAGTGTTGCAGCTATTGCAACTACTGGAAATACCATGAGTGGTACTGACATTATCAGATTTTTGCCCCATTCACCGGTGCCGATCGTCACCTCAAAGTGATCTGGCGATCCTCTGATGCTAATGTCAGTGCTACGTCTTGCACCTGCAGCGGTTCTGAGCATACCCAATTTGCGCGCTTGTATGAAGCACCATGAGACAGGTTTTGTCTGGTCAATTGAGAATGCGACCTCAAATCCGCTCTCAGTTAGATAGTTTTCGACCCTTGTTGCAAGTCGTTCGATATCTACGTTGTAACCGTTGAATCGCTCTGTTTTTGCCATCTGCAATTTTTATAACTCTTGTATATTTATCGTTAACGCGCTTTGCCTACTTTCATGTAAGAATGATTTCACATGCAATGTTGTTTTTTATGAGCAGTAATACTGATTAGTTTGTAATGTCTTTATTGAATGTGGCAGTGCCGCCTGAAGAAATTCTCGCGATAAAGGGCTTGATCTCCGATTTGAACTCGGAGCAAAATAGCGCAATCGTGGTTGAAGGCAAGCGTGATGCGCATGCGCTAAAAAGTCTTGGATTATGCAAAGAGGTGCTTGAATTTCACAAGTTTTGCGGCCTGACAAATTTTTCCGATTCTGTGTTTAGGCACGAAACAGTGATACTTTTGTTCGACTCCGATAGGAAGGGAAGATATCTGACTAAGCGTGTAATAGGACAACTTGAACATCGCACAAAAATCAATTTGTCGTATAAAAAACGAATTACTCGAATAACACAAGGACGCATCAAATCAATTGAAGATTTGGCATGTTACTGTTTACTCTTGGACGAGATGACATTTCGCATGCCTAATACTATACAAGAT
>JAWCRP010000096.1:0-4204 GCA_038869175.1 Candidatus Nitrosotenuis sp.
TGCAAGGTGCGGTGAAGATCAGCATTTGCCATCTCTAGTAAAAGCACATCACCAAACTTGATTCGTATGTCATCAACTCTTTTTGTCAGAGTGGAACCATGCCTTGCTATTCCCAAGATCGCCACATCGTAATGATCACGCAGCCCCACCTGTCGCGCAGTTTTATCAATTAGCATAGAATCAGGCAACACTGTACACTCTACAACCTCAAGATCCTTTGTTTCAGCAGAGTCGCGTATGGGTGTAAATCCAGCATCTTTTACCACCTTATCAAGAATTTCAGCCTCGGTTCTTATGACTAGTGTGTCGCCAAGCCCAAGCATTGTTTTTGAATGAGGCATTTCACGCTCATGGTGTTCACGCACGATACGCACCACATCTATCTCGCCATCAAACTCTTTCTCAAGATCACCGATTGTCTTATCAAGGAATTTTGATTTGTCGGTGATTTGTATTTCAGAGATGTATTTTGGAAGTTCAAATTTTTCATTATGGAACGGGCTTTGACGCGATGGCAAAATGTATTTGCCAATTGCAAGATAAATCGCAATAAAAACCACAGTTACAACAATTCCGACTGGAAAGAACTCAAATATGCCAAGTGGCCTTCCAAGTTCTCTTTGTGCAACTGAACCCATTACTATATTGGAAGCAGTTCCAATTAGAGTAAGTGAGCCACCAATTAGTGAGGCATATGCAAGTGGAATCAGCATTTTTGATGGCTCCATCTTCAGTGTACGCGAAAGTGAAAGTGCTATCGGAAGTGCGATTGCAAGTGCGGCAATGTCATTGATGAATCCGGACATTATAGACACCATCACAAGTAATAGGACAAATGGAAGCATTGGTCTTTTCTCAAACCTAAGAAGAAAGTCTTGAAACTTATCAAGCAGTCCTGAATACTCTAATGCCTTTGCAATGATTAATGCCGATGCAATTGTGAATATCGCATTGCTTGCAAATCCTGAAAATATGTCTTCAAATGCAAGAACACCAGTCAATCCGGCAGCAAAAAGCATGAGTACCGCAACTAGATCATAACGGATTTTCTGTATAACAAACAGGATGAGTCCTGCAATTAAAATCGCAAAGACAACCCAGATCTGGTAGTCATCCAACATGGCAGATGATGCGTTGAGCGAAATAAAGTTTGAGATCAGTGACTACATAATATCAGACAGTACAGCAATGAGTCAAATATTAAAAAGAAAAAGATGGTTATCGTCTCGATACAGTTCTTTTAGCAGCACGTTTCCATGCTGCTGTTGCTGCCGCCGTGCCTTTCTTTGGCTTTGGCGGCTGAGTTCTTGGGCCTTTACCACTCAGAGTGACAAGACGCCTTGCGGCCTTTTTGTATGCAGCCTTTGTTGCTGCACGCCCCTTACTTTGTGTGGTAGCAATCTTTCGTTTGCCAGTACCTACTGTAGTTACAGTTCGTCTAGCAGCTTTTTTCCAAGCAGCCAGTGAAGTCTTCTTTTTTGCTGTTGCCATTAAGATACTGTCAATAAAGTTGTTTTTCTACTTTGTTATTGGAGAAAATTTGTAAAATAACTAAGGATCATAGTATGTGAGAATTGTTGGTGTTAAGAATCATGATTCTGGATAATCATCGTTCTTTATTACCTTCATTTTTTCTTTCATTTCTTCCTCAAAGAAGAATTTATCGCCTGATACTGGCTTGAGATCGTCAAGCCAAATTGCCTTTTCGTCATACTTGGCAAGAAATGGGATCTGTACCCAATCAGGATTTCTTCCTTGCAAGAATCGCAGCACCATTACCTTTTGGTCGGCAAAATCGGCAACCCCAAGAATTTGGACCTTGCCAGGTGTGGCAGACATGCTTGGTCCTCGGACCGTCCTTGCAAGCCCGCTTACCTGCTTGTACGCATCACGGAAGATTCTTTGTGCCTCGATTAGTGGAACACCAAAGTAGTGCTGAGCGCCAGTATCACGCACTACAAACATGTAGTACGGAATGCATCCAAGCTGTACTTGCGTCTTCCACATTTCGGCCCACGCTACCGAGTTATCATTAATGTGACGTAATACTGGAGATTGAGTTCTTATTTGGGCCCCAGTAGCGCGAATCTTTCTAATCGCAGCTTTTATTGCATCTGTTTTTAGTTCAACTGGATGATTAAAGTGCGCCATAATCGCAAGGTGTATTCCTTTGTCCACAACACGCCTGAACACGTCAAGCATTTCGTCTGCGTCATCGTCTGTTAGGAACTTGTATGGCCAGTATGATAGTGCCTTTGTTCCTATTCGAATCGTCCTAAGATTTGGAACATCGGATTCAAGAAGCGTGTTTATGTAGGTTGAAAATATCCTAGCCTTCATTATCATTGGATCACCGCCTGTAAATAACACGTCTGAGATTTCCGGGTGTTCGCGAAGATATTGCACTAGCTGTTCGCTCTCCCTCATGGCAAACTTTAGCTCGTCCATCCCAACAAACTGCGGCCACCTAAAGCAAAAGCTGCAATACGCATGACACGTCTGACTCTGGCTTGGAAAGAACAGACAAGTTTCCTTGTATTTGTGCTGCATTCCATAAAGCTTTGTTCCATCTTTTAGAGTTGGCACGTTAAGCTCCATCTGTCCAGCAGGATGAGGATTCAGCTTGAGGCGTATCTTGTTTGCAGTTTCTGCTATCTCTTTTTTGTCGCCTTTTTTCAAGGCATGTTCCATCATTGAATAATGTTCTGGAATCAGCATGCCGCGCTGTGGAAATGTCAGTACAAACATAGGATCATTTGGGGTGTTTTTCCAGTCAATAAGCTGCTCTACCACGTAATTGTTGGTCTTAAATGGTAGGACGTTTCCTACAACCTCCATTTCAAACTGTTTTTCCTCACCTAATGCCTTGATTTGCTGCAATTCGCGAAAATTAGCAAGTGTGTATGATTTTATTTTTGGGGATTCGTCTATGCCCCAGATGGAATCTTGCTTTTGCATCGTCATGATTTAGTGTAGTCTTTATCATTGTTAAATGTTAAGATGCGGTAGGAAATTCATTCCACATGCAAAAAATTTTTGTAGAATGGTTTGCAGATAGTGATAAAATTTTGAATTTGAATTGATTTTTGTGCCAAACGAATGAAATGGTGAGTTCTAGGTAGAGATTATAATTTCAGCCAAGCACATTGCATAAAGATGATAAACCCTGACTAGAAACTGTATGAGATGACAGAATTCATCCATGAGCCATACAAGACAATACATGTCAGAGACATCATAAAGATGAGCCTTGATGACCTAGTGAATATGATTTCTACTCTGGAATCAGGCAGTGCTTATTGGGCAGATGGCGCACTTTTTGTAAGCTTTACCATTACAGATTCGGATGATCTTGGGAAAAAAGAGATAGCAGGAGAAACCTATCTTGACAAGATAATGTTCACAAAATATGACAAGTACACAAAGACTGCAAAATCATCAACAAATGTAGAGGTAAACGTGCTAAACGTGGAAAAAAGTAGTCTCTACAAAGATCTTGTAGCATGGCTGAAAAAACAGCCGGCTTGGGACAGGTAATACCAATTAGATTGTTAAATGCACCATGTAATCTGTTTTAACAATTACCTCTGCAGATATGACAATTATTTTGTTTGTAATTCATGTCACCATAATTCTACGTAATTAAGACACAAGGTATTTCTAAACTAGACATTGTATTACATAAATTATGAATCGATGTTTGTGGGCACAAGACCCGATCATGATAGAATATCACGATAAGGAATGGGGTGTTCCAGTGCATGATGATAGACATCTTTTTGAGATGCTAATACTTGAAGGCGCACAAGCTGGACTATCATGGTCTACAATACTCAAAAGAAGAATGGCATACCGCAAGGCATTTGATGGGTTTGATCCAGTCAAGATTTCAAAATACACAAAAGACGATGTAAAAAGACTCCTTGCTGATGATGGCATTATCAGAAATCGTCTAAAGGTACTATCTGCAATAAACAATGCAAAACAGTTCCTCAATATTCAACGGGAATTTGGCTCATTTGACAAGTATATCTGGGGGTTTGTAGATCACACGCCAATTATTAATAATTTCAAAAGTCATTCACAGATTCCAGCATCCACACCGCTTTCAGATAAAATTAGTAGAGATCTGAAAAATCGCGGATTCAATTTTGTAGGCACTACCATATGCTATGCGTTTCTGCAGGCAATTGGAATCGTAGAT
>JAWCRP010000097.1:0-4189 GCA_038869175.1 Candidatus Nitrosotenuis sp.
TGCAAAGATCAGAAGGTCAGCTGCAAACTATACCACCATGGCAGAATTTGCAAGAGAGGTAGGCTGGACACAATGACTCCAAAAACTGAAATTTATTTTGCTACAAGAAAGACGTCCAAGGCCCACGTGTACATCACCAAGGGTTCAGGACGAGTCAGAATAAACAACACACCTGCAGAGATGATTCAGCAAGAGACGGCGCGAGAGGTCATACTAGGCCCACTTGAAATCGCCGGTGATCTTAGAAACAAGGTCGACATCTCAGTTAGAGTAAAGGGCGGCGGATTTATGGGCCAGGCATATGCTGCGGCAACTGCCATCTCAAGAGCTCTTACAGGATGGACCAAGTCTAAGAAGGATCCAAAGGATCATCCATTTACAAAGCCAATCAGGAGCGACCTGAAAAAAAGAATCAACGAATTTGACAAACACCTTCTGAGCGGCGATGCAAGAAGAAAGGAGCCAAAGAAGTTCGGTGGACCTGGCGCCAGAAGAAGAAAGCAGAAATCATACAGGTAGATTGAAAGCTGTAATATTAGCAGGCGGAAGCGGAACACGCGGAAGGCCTTTTACAGAATATTTTCCAAAGGCCATGATTCCAGTAGAAGGAATGCCGCTCATACACCACATCGTCAGGTATCTTTCTTCATGGAACAACATATCTGAGATCGTCATTGTTGCAGACATTAATGGGCTTGGAGGCCAGATCAAAGGCTACTATAACGGAAGCGGAAAAAACATACGATTTGTGCAGGATTCCGCAAGTGGTACTGCCGGTGACCTATTGCACCTTGAGAACATAGTAAAAGATGAGCCATTCATTCTATGGTTTGCAGACAATCTTGGCGCAATAGATATCAAAAGGATGTACAGCCATTTTGTTGCAAAGAAGAGCCTTGCATGTATTGCGACAAGACGGTATCGAAAGGAGGAAACAGGGTTTGCAAAGGTAAAGGATGGCAAGGTGTTAGAGTTCATTGAGAAACCCACTGTGAGGATGAAAGACTGTGAGTGTACTGGAATCTACGTTCTCTCTCCGGAGATAATTAAGATGATAAAAAGAAAGGAGAAAAAGAAAAAAAGCATGAATCTTTCATTCGACATACTCCAAGATCTCTCAAAGAGAGGCCTTGTAAGCTCATTTGACATAGGAAGGACCGATTGGCTGGACGTAGAGTCCCCCACAATTCTGGAAAGACAAAAAGAAATAGTAAAGAAAATAGTATCCCTTATGAATCAGGCTTGATGCTGCCTTTCGTATGCGGTGATTTTTTCCTCATGTTGTAGCGTCATTGCAATATCGTCTAGTCCCTCAAGCAGTGTTTTCTTTCTATTCTCGTCAATTTCAAATCTGATCGACCTGTTGTCATACCGAATTGTCTGTGACTGCAAATCCACTTCGACTTGTGATTGTGCTTTTATCATATCATCTATTGTATTTCTGTCAAGCGATATTGGCAGAATGCCGTTCTTAAAGCAGTTGTTGTAAAAAATATCCGCAAATGATGGCGCAATTATTACGTCGAATCCAAAGTCCTTCAGAGCCCACGCTGCATGTTCCCTGCTTGAGCCGCATCCAAAGTTCTCTCCGGCCACAAGGATGCGCGATGATGAATATTTTGGATCGTTCAGTACAAAGTCTTTCTTTGGGCTTCCATCTTGGTTGAATCTCCAGTCGTAAAATAGAAACTTGCCAAAACCAGTTCTTTGGACCAGTTTTAGGAATTGTTTTGGCACCATCTGATCGGTATCGACGTTAGGCCTATCAAGCGGCGTTGGTATACTAGATACACTCTGAAATTTCTCCAAGGCTAATTCCACTCCCGTACGTCCACAAAATGTCCTTCGATTGCAGCAGCTGCTGCCATCACCGGGCTGACAAGGTGTGTTCTTCCACCTGAGCCTTGTCGGCCTTCAAAGTTTCTGTTGGATGTACTTGCGCACCTTTCACCTCTTGACAGTATGTCAGGGTTCATACCAAGACACATACTGCACCCAGACTCCCGCCACTCAAAATTTGCATCCTTGAATATCTTATCAAGACCCATCTCTTCTGCCTTCATCTTTACTTGTTGCGAGCCTGGAACGACCATTGCTCTGACATTTGCTGATACTCGCCTTCCGTGGATTATGCTTGCCGCCTCCACCAGATCCTGAAGTCTTGCATTGGTACATGAGCCGATAAAGACTCTGTCAACTCGGATATCGGTGATTGGAATTCCCGGTTGCAGCTGCATGTATTCAAGTGCCTTCTTTGCTGCCTTTTCCTCCGCAGGATCTCCTTTTGCATACTCTGATGGGTCTGGTACCACATCTGTCACATCCACAGTCATGGCAGGATTTGTCCCCCAGCTTACCTGTGGTGCAATCTCTGATGCCTCAATTGAGAATGTCCTGTCGAATTTTGCATCGCCATCAGTCTTGAGGTGTTGTCGCCAGTTATTCACAAGTTCTTCATAGTTTTTTGGCACATATCTACGTCCGCGCAGATACTCGAAGGTTTTTTCATCCGGCGCCACAAGTCCTGCTCTTGCCCCAGCCTCAATTGACATGTTACAGATAGTCATTCTCTCCTCCATTGAAAGATCTGATATTGCATCTCCCCTGTACTCTATTACGGTGCCATTGCCTCCACCGGTGCCTATTTTTTTTATTATTGACAATATGATGTCCTTTGCAGTAACTGCGTGGGTGTCCCTTCTTTTTCCGTTAACGCGTATCTCAAATGTCTTGGGCTTGTCAAGCACAAGACACTGGGTTGCAAGTACATGCTCCACATCGCTTGTTCCTATTCCAAGTGCAAATGCACCAAACGCCCCGTGTGTTGATGTGTGACTGTCGCCACATACTATTGTAGTTCCAGGAAGTGTTATTCCAAGCTCAGGCCCTATTACGTGTACTATTCCCTGGTACGGACTGTGTAAATCAAATAGCTCGATTCCAAACTCTTTGCAGTTTTTCTCAAGCGCCTGTATCTGGATTGCAGATATCTGGTCCACAATTGGAAGTGAGCGGTTTGATGTTGGAACGTTGTGATCCATGGTTGCAAACGTAAGATCTGGTCTTCTGACCTTTCTTTTGTTGATTCTAAGACCATCAAAAGCTTGAGGTGACGTTACCTCGTGCACAAGATGCCTGTCAATGTAGATCAGCGTTCTTCCATCAAGATCTGCCACTTTGTGCGAGTCCCAGATCTTCTCAAAAAGTGTTTTTGACATGTATGATCGGTTGTCCTTTGCAGTATAAAATTGAACTCAGTCGGGCTTGTATTTGAACAGGCCACCGGCATCTATTATCTTGGATATGATCTCAGAGAATGGCTTCATCGTATAGGTCTCGTTTTTGGTGATGTTTCTTATCTGGTTTTTTTTGGTGTCAACTTCAAGTTTGTCCCCATCTGAGATCTTGCGGTATGTCTCCTCATCTACCTCTATTGGCAGCAAAAACGCACCATCCACTGCGTTGCGATAGAATATCCTGGCAAATGAGACCGCTATTACGGCAGATATTCCGCAGTGGCTCAGTGCTATGGGCGCATGTTCCCTGCTTGAGCCGCATCCAAAGTTCTTTCCGGCCACTATATAGTCACCCTTGCTGACGCGAGAATGAAAGTTTGGGTCTATCCCCTCCATTGCGTGCTTGGCTATCTCGTCATAGTCATGAAGTTTTAGGTATTGTCCTGGCAGTATTACATCGGTATCGATGTTATCACGCTCGTATTTGATTGCCTTGCCGGTCATTTCAGATCACGTGGGTCCGTTATCTTTCCTGTAACTGCGGATGCTGCTGCAACCAGCGGTGATGCAAGATATGTTTGCGATTCTACATGCCCCATTCTTCCCGGAAAATTCCTATTAGTTGTACTGATGCATACCTCGTCCTTTGCAAGAACGCCCATGTGTGCCCCGCAGCATGCACCACATGTCGGGGGGCCAACAGTTACACCTGCATCCATGAATATCTTCAACAATCCGTTTTCCATTGCTTTTCTGTAAATTGAGATTGCCGCAGGTAGTATCTCGGTTCGTATCTTTACCTTTCTTCCCTTCAATATCTTTGCTGCAGCTTCAAGATCCTCGTATTTTGCTCCAGTGCAGGATCCGATGTAAGACTTGTCAAGTTCGACTCCTGCAACATCACGTACTGCTGCAACATTCTCAGGCGAATATGGTTTTGCAACAAGTGGTTC
>JAWCRP010000098.1:0-4167 GCA_038869175.1 Candidatus Nitrosotenuis sp.
AACCGCCAATTTCTAAAACTACATCCAAAAACAGCACATCTGTATTTTTGAACTTTCAGAACTGCAAGTTTTGTTTCTTCTGAAAAACTATGTCGTGGTTGTTTTGGTGGTTTGATTCCAAGTATCTTTCTACCTAGTTTTACTATTTCTTTCTTTACCACATCAAAACTTACTTGCATTCTGAATTAAGGTTATCCATTTGTTGTTACCCTCAATTCTGATAGAGAACGCAAGTCGATGAACTGGGATTTTTTAATTGGTTTTAATTATTTAATGATTGGAGTTTCTTCTTTTATTCTTGGGTATGCTTATCATGTCTATAAAGTAACTAGGTGTCACAAGTCTTGATTCCAATCCAGATCAGCAGCAACCCAATACCAGTTGTTATACACACACCAATTAAAGCCCACACTGTTTTCATAAATTGTGACAGTGTAAAATATTCGGACATTGGTAACATTATTACATCTTCTTGCATACCGTATAATACGGCTGCCCACATCAATGCCGCAAATATACAGACTGTTACCCCAGTAAGTTTTAACCAAGTTGACAACATTCGATCAAACTCCTACTCTCCTATAAGCACGAGTCATGAGCCGCCACTTGACACGGAGAAGATTCTGATCGATGAGCCATGGATTTGACAGAACCTTCTACCGACAACTTTAATAAGGTATGGTACGGTACCATACGGTATGGATGATTTAAGATTAGATAGCCTTGAAGGCGTGGGACCTGTAACCACAAAAAAACTAACTGATGCAGGAATACACAACATTATGGATCTGGTTGTCAGAGGTCCAGTAGATGTTTCCGAAGTAACTGGCATGGATAGGGAGACTGCCGAAAAGATCGTCACTAAAGCAAGACATCTTTTGATGGAACAGGGGCTCATAACAAAGGATTTTGTTACTGCCACTGAGATTTACAAGAGAAGACAAGATATTGGTAGAATTACCACCGGAACTCAATGTCTTGATCAGCTATTGGATGGTGGACTGGAAACACAGGCACTAACAGAAGTATATGGAGAATTTGGTTCGGGAAAAACACAATTCTGTCTTACAATGTGCGTGTTGTGCCAAAAACCAAAAGAAGAAGGTGGTCTTGGAGGCGGAGTTCTATACATTGATACTGAAAACACATTCAGACCGGAGAGAATAGTATCTATTGCCAAGGCAAAGGGCATGAATCCGGAGACAGTACTTGACAATATCATCGTAGCACGAGCTTACAACTCTGCACACCAAACTTTGATACTGGAAGAGGCAGGACCAATCATAGAACAACACAACGTAAAGCTAATCATAGCAGACTCTGCAGTGGGACTGTTCCGTTCAGAATATCTGGGACGCGGAACTTTGTCTGACCGACAGCAGCGAATTAACAGATTCATGCATATGCTGGTCAGAACTGCAGAGACGTACAACTGTGCAGCAATTGCAACAAATCAAGTAATGTCGTCACCTGACACGTTCTTTGGTGATCCGACAAAGCCAATAGGTGGAAACGTAGTTGCACACACTAGCACCTATAGAATCTACTTCAAAAAGTCAGGCAAAAAGAGAATTGCTAGGATGGTTGACAGTCCGCAGCATCCTGAAGAAGAGGTAATATTTGCCGTTACCGAAGGCGGCATTGCCGACCCTGAGGACGACACCAAAAAGAAGAAAAAATCCGAAGAAGAATAAGCAATCTTGTTGGGCAAATAACCCCATTTTTTGATTTTTATCTGATTTTCAGCTAGATTCTGGACAGTATTTTTTTCTTCTTTTCTGCAAACTCTTTTTCGGTTATGATACCTGCCTTGTACAACTCGTTTAGCTTTGCAAGCGTCTCAAGGTCTTCGTTTCTTGTCGCAGCAAGTCGTCTTGCTGTGGCAATCCCTTTGCCGAGTTCCTCCTCGCCGCGCGCCTTTAGCTTGGCGCCTTCAATCTTTGCCTGCTTTCGCAACTCTCTGCTCTTTTTTTCTGCCTCGGATGCTGCAATCTTTCCAAACTCGACGGCATCATCTAAAATCTCATCTGCTCTTTTGATTCCCTGACTTATTGCATCATCTACTGCCTTGTCAGCTCTTTTCAAAAATCTCTCAATGTAGCCTGATTTCTTTTGTTTTGTCATGTGTGATCCTTTGCTGTTTTCGGTATTATCTTTTTTGGCGCATACAGTTCTGCCAACAGGCGCCAAATCTAGTAAAACCAGTACATACTAAACTTAATAGATGCAACATCCAAACTAATCTAGCCTTGATTAATACTGATTACAAAAAGAATGTGATTGTTATACGAAAGACAGTCGATGAGAAAGAGGCAAGAAACATAATCGATGAAAAAAAGACAACACCCTTCCGAGTCCTTTTAAAAAAGCCAGATAAGAGCGAAGTCACAATAAGCTCGCTTACTCTGAATTATGAATCAATACTGATGGTGTCAGGAAGATATGAGGCAGACTATTACCAAAAGGCAGTCCACCCAATCTCTGTAAACTATAACGTCACCGAGGTTGTTTTGGGGGATGGGGTGTTCCCAATACAGCCCAAGTCTGCACTCAAAAAGGCATTCTTAGGCAAAAAAGGAAAGAATAAAGTTGATCTGGAACTTGAAGAGCACACATTCATCGACGACGAACTTGTAGTCTACTTTGATCGTCATGGAGTCGAAACAGAGATTCCATTCAAGCTGGAAGCAAAGAACATGGAAAACTATCCAACAAAGATACTTCAAGACGAGCACCATGTAGTAAAAAAATCAGCAATTGGCGAAAAAGAGGCAATTGAGCGATTCTGCGCCAAGCTAAACAGGCCCAAGGCATCCGGCGTGCGGGATCTTAACGAAAAGATAACAATAAACGAAATTACAGAAATCTACATCCCAATCTATGAGGCAAGATTGTCTGGGCCAAAAAACAAGGTAGAAATTTTAAGACTGGATGCCGCAAGAAACAAGTTTCTCTAAAATCGTGCTTGGAACGCAAAAAAGCATCAAAAGTAATATAATGAGGAACAAGGGCCTTTGATTTTATGACTACTAAGAAGCCGTCTGGCCACTCTCATGGTTTTAGACACAAGTCAAGATCTGCTCTCACAAAGGATGCCCCAAGAGGCGTTGCATTCCTGATGAGAGAGTATGGTGTTGGCGAGCAGGCACTAGTAATCATTGATCCAAGACAACACAAGTCAATCCCACATCGAAGATACCATGGCAAAGTGGGAACGATAACTTCTGTGGGAAGAAGGGCAGTAACGATGGATGTAAAACTGGGTAACAAGACGAAAACCTTAATCACTAGATTGGACCATATCAAACCGTTTGGTGTAAAGTAAATGGAACAGGTAAAGAAAAGCCAGCCAATATCGTTAGCTGAAGTAAAGGAAATTCTGGGAAAGGAGGATGCTGAAAAGATGGATCAGATTCAGCGTTGGACTTTTGATTATGTTACCAAATTCGCAAAGGTCGATGCAAAGGCTGCAAAAAAGATAAAACAAGAGCTCAAAAAGGAATGCGGTCTTACCGAGGAAGAGGCAGTGGAGATTATCAACATAATGCCCACCTCACTTGCAGAGCTTAGGGCGTTCACATTCGGATGGAAGAAACTCATTCTGGCTGAAACGCTGGAAAAGATTCTCAATATTCTCAAGGGGAATTCCTAGTAAAAGTAAGTGGTTTTTTTGGAACGAAGTGCAAGCCCGCCACGAAAGTATGAAGAGTACGCATATGTGCTAGACTATGTCACGCGCGGCAAATCAACTACGGTGCGCGGACGTGAAGGAATCATAATTACTGCAATAGGAGAAGACCGACTGACACTGCTTGAGGTCCTCGGAATGCAAAATACATCGTTTGAGATTGGCGAGCGCATCTACATTGGCAAAGAGGGAAGAACAAAGATAATGTCTGTCTTGGGCAAGCTAGAATTTTCCAAGATATCGGCAGCCGCACAGTCGGAGCTGAGAAATGTTGTAAATACAATAGTGACAAACAACGAGAAGCGATTTGTGGACTACATCAATCATGCGCAACCGCTGACGCCAAGGATACACGCACTTGAACTCATCCCTGGTATTGGCAAGACGTACATGAAGGCAATTTTGGATGAGCGGGAAAAGCAGCCGTTTACAAGCTTTGATGATCTTCAAACGCGCGTAGGCCTAAAGGAGCCGATGAA
>JAWCRP010000099.1:0-4137 GCA_038869175.1 Candidatus Nitrosotenuis sp.
CATTATCCACAAAAGAGGCGTATGCTTGCGAGCCCTTCGTGACCACCTCCAACGGACTAGGTTTTGTGCGAGAAGGTAAAACAAGAAACATCTTTGGCCTCGTATCCAGAAAAAAGACAAAAAATGAGAAAGCGAACAAACTCGTAGACTTTATCTGGGAAAATTACAACTCGCTGCCATTTGCACTCAGATGGATAACAAAGGAACATGACGAAAAAGAGATACGGCCACTACTTGATGATCTTATCAAGAATAAAATAGTCAGGGCATATCCTGTTTTGATTGAAGCAAATCAGCAGCGCGTTGCTCAGGCAGAACACACATTTATCCCGACTCCTACCGGCGCACTGGTCACTACTCTGTAGGCTGTCCAAAGATCTTTGCTATGCTCATGGTGGCCTTGCATTTTGTGCATTCTGACGCTGTAGCAAAAAGATAGTCGCCCTCTTTGAATTTTCTTTTTATTTCGTTTTTGCAAGAGAGGCATCGTTCAACTGTGTATGCGACTATAGGTTTTTCTTTTTTTCTGAGTATCATTGCGGCACACCCAATGTGTTTCCAACACCCACCACCAAAACGGTCTGGCCTGGTGCTGTATTTTCCAAAATGATCCGATGTATTTGTGACTCTACTTCATCGGCCTTGTCTGCGATCTCTTTTGTCATAAGCGTGATTGCCTCTTTTACTGATTGCTTGATCACAATCGCATAGATTGGGATATTGTTTTTTGTAGCTATTTCTTCTATTTGGAATCGATCCGTACCAATTCCGCCGATTGCCGCACCAAATCCTTGCGCAACGGAACCAGAATCCTCACCTTCCATCTTTAGAGCCGCATCAACCATGATGATTATCTTTGGTTGCTTTTCTGCCACAAGTATCTCGACTGCATCGCCAGGCCTTCCCACGGTTGCGGCTGGACCTTCTGCCTTTAGGAGACAAAGATGTCTTTGCTCAAATTCAGTTTCCCCACATACGGTTTCAAGTGCGACTGTCTTTTTTTGCGTATTGAGCATCATTTTTCCAACCACCATCGGACCTATTCCGTCTCCTATTGGTTGTCCTTGTCTAAGCGCTGACATTGCGTCTTTTAACGCCGTAGATTGCTCCATGATGAACGGCATCATCATCTGCAATGGCAGTATCAATGGGAAGTTGTTTTGTTTTTTTGCAGTCAGGTAAAGATGTCTCACAATCTTGTGCAGTATGTTGAGCGCAGTTACCACCTCCAACATATTTTGCACCTTGCTTTGCTCGACATAGCCCATTGTAGAAGAAAGCGATTTAACCTGCTGGCGTATATAGTTCTCCTTTGATCTTAGAAGGTGTTTTATTTTTGGCATGATGCCATTTGGATCTATATCCACAGGCATTATGGCAAAGTATTCCAAGAATGTATCAACTTTTTTTGATACGTCGTTTCCCACCTTGAGATTTTTTTGGAGATAATTAACGAGTTCTAATTTCGAGTCCTCTTTGTATTTTTTTAGCTTTTCAATGTTTTTTGCGATCTCACCAGAAGTTATCTGAAGCTGGATCCTCTGGCCGTAGAACATGAAGATGACGATCGGTACGATCCAGACAAGCCACATCAGGGGATTTGAAGTATCCTCCCCAAAGAGATTGTCCGTAGCAAAGAGTTCTGTAAAGTTCAAGTTAATCAAAGCCTCAAACTACCAAATTAAATGATTTGTATGGTTTTCGGGCGCTTAAATTTCAAATAAATTGTCCGCTGGGTAAACAATTAGAAAGTGCTTTTTATATAGCCTACTTAAATCAAGGGGTAACGTATGCCGCAAACAAAGCCAATAGTCAGCATAGAGAATGTGGTTGCTTCTGCTTCAGTGGATCAGAAAATGGATCTAAATGAGATTACTCGTAATTTCCCAGACGTAGAGTATCACCCAGACCAGTTTCCAGGTCTAGTCTTCAGACTAAAGAGCCCCAAAACCGCGACTTTGATTTTCACGTCTGGTAAGATGGTTTGTACTGGAGCCAAGTCCGAAGAAATGGCAAGAAGCGCTGTAAAATCCGTGGTTCAAAAGCTGCGCAAGGGCGGGATCAAGATAAAAAAAGATGCCGTAGTAGACATCCAAAACATAGTGGCCTCCATCAATTTAGGAGGCAAGATTCACCTAGAGCAGGCTGCAAGAACATTGCCAAGAAGCATGTACGAGCCGGAGCAGTTTCCAGGGCTAATTCACCGGATGCTTGACCCAAAGACAGTCATCTTGCTTTTCTCGTCAGGAAAGCTTGTATGCACTGGTGCAAAAAAAGAGCCAGACGTATACAGGTCCGTAAACAACCTTCATTCATTACTTGAAGAAAAGGGTCTAATGATTTACGATTAGACTTTATTTTTTGCCATAATTGGTTCTGCGTAAACATTCTGGTTCGGCTACCGTCAATCTAGAACCCTATAATTCATAAGCAAAGTGGATATACTATGCACCGCCAAGAACCATAAATGAAAGTCGAGTTTTTTGCGGATTTTAAGCTGAATGAGGTAATCTTAATCTCATCCCTCCCCGACATGGGTCGAGTCGGCGGGCTTGTATCAGACCACATAGCAAAAAAAGTCACCGCCATCGATGCCGCCAGAATAGTGCTCGCCGACAAGCCATGGCTGACATACTCATGTGAATAGTTTTTAAAGTTTGTTTGATGTTTTGTGCATATGGGAATAGCCCAAGCTAGACTCTGATCCTTTCAGAATAGGGGCGGGCAATTACTCATTCGAGGCTATTCCCTCATTACCGTCTTTGTCCTTTTTGTTAAGCTTGCTACAGTTACTCCCACGGGGCTTGCCCCCATATGTCAGATGTAGCTGGGTCTTAACCATTATGCGATGTTTTGGTATGCTCTGTTTTCCTTTAGGATCCAGTAGATCACTCGGAGCATTTTTGCGGCCGCTGCCACCGTTGCTTTTGCACTTGCTTTCTTTTTTGCCATTTTGCGATAGAATCTTGTGATGTTGCTATCCTCGTATCGGATATGCGAATGCACGCATTCTGTGAGAATCCACCTCAGATGCTTGCTGCCTGTCTTTGTTATGCTTCCGTAGCGTGTCGTTCCGCCAGAGCTGTGCACTGATGGCACCAGTCCTGCATATGAGCAGAGGTGATGCGAGTCTGGGAACCTTAAGATGTCTCCTATTTCAGACATGATCAGCAATGCTGAATAGTATCCGATTCCGGGAATGGTGACAAGAAGGCCTGCCTGTCTGTCATCTTTGACGTGTGCCTGAACCTGTTTTGTGATTGCGTCAATCCTGGAATCAAGCAGATCGATTAGCATCAGATAATCGTCGATTCGGTAGTTGCCAAGCTTCCTCAATTCATCGCGATATTTCTGTGAGAAGGGTGTGCCAGGCACCCTGATGCCGTTGAGCAGCAGGATTCCATGCACCTTGTTTTTGAGGTTGGTTCTCTGCCTTACCAGAAATTCCCTATGCCTTACAAGCTCACGAAACTCCATCGTCTTTTTTGAAGGGATGTAGCAGCCGGGTATCATGTTTGCCCTGAGCAGTTCTGCCAGTACTTTGGCGTCTATTTTGTCCGTCTTGATTTTTGCAGATGCTATTGCTTTTGTCTTTATCGGGTTTGACAGCACCGTGTCAAACCCTTTTTCTTTGACAAAACAATAGGTGTCGTACCAGACGCTGGATGACTCCATGACTATTTTGGCATTTTTGTCCACGCAAGCAAGAAAATCAGCTATTGATTTTTTGTCGTTGTTGATCTTGGTGTTTTGTAGAATGTGGCCATCGCCGTCGATGACTGCTATTTGGAGGTAATGTTTGTGCAAATCCATTCCTACGTACATTGATGGTTTACCGTCTGGATTTGATTTATCGTCTTCTTTATTCACATATAGTTACTCACGACCCTAAAGGGTTCGGGGTTCTGCTTTTGCTGTTTTTCCGTCTCATCTGTCGCCATCAAGCGGGTTTTTGCAGAACCAACACACAGTCGAGTTTTACGGTTACAGTCGTCTGCTGCATTGCCGTTTTGGGGGGTATCAGTGCTCCCCTTGCATGCATCTCTGTCTGCATACAATTGGAATATGTCATGTGGCCTCCTACCAAACGACGAGGTATTTGTGCCGACATTTCCGACCAAGACTTGCTTGGATTTA
>JAWCRP010000100.1:0-4118 GCA_038869175.1 Candidatus Nitrosotenuis sp.
TGTACTCTAAATAACACGTGACTTTACAACAACGTAGCAGATTCAAATCACAATCTAAAGATAATACATCAAAGCAAGTTTCACCAAGATTACTTGAACATTGATTTATTGGAGTTCCATTTCCAAACCATATATCAGCGGTTCTCTACCATGTTTTATCTGTAATAAGGAATAGAAGAAGTATGTTTCTTGTATTCAAAAACAGAAGCATGACAAAATTTCCTTGAAAAGATGTTCAGTCAAATCAATGGTGTGTCTATATGCTATGAATGTAAAGACAAATTCGAAGTGAAATGTAAAAAACGAGGCATTGGTTTTAAAAAAGTTGAAACAGATAAAGAACGATTAGATATGTTTCTGGTGCGATGCGATACGCTCACGAATCTCTATCACGCCTGAAATATGATCTTGATAGTAATCTGCAATAATTTTTCACACAGAAGTTTTTGATCAGATAATTTCTAACATTACGACACACAACATGTTTTTGTGCCTAAAACGGGGGGATATCATTTTTACTCTTTGTCGATAAACTCATCAGCACTTGGCGGCTCTGGCGAAAGTCCTTTTCTCTTTCTAATATCGGCAATCAGTGTTGCCTGAATTGACTTTGGAATTGTCGTCCATGCCTTAAAGTGCGTATTCCACATTGCCTTTCCTGCAGTCTGACCTCTCATTACTTCTGCAATATCAAAAGTCTCAGATGCCGGAATCTCACCTGTCACAATGCTGGTAACTCCCTTTTGCTGCATGTCAAGCACCTTGCCTCTTTTTCCTGAAAGTACTGTAGCCACATTGCCTATCATGTCCTGTGGAACTCTTACCTCAATTCCAAGCATCGGCTCCAACAACACCGGCTGCGCCTTTAACATCGAGCCCATGCATGCACGCCTTGATGCAGGACTTAGTTGTGAAAGACCCCTGTGTGCAGGATCCTCGTGGGGCACAAAATGAGTAAATGTGAACTTGCAGTTTCGTACCTGCTCTCTTGCAAGCGGGCCCTCCTTCATCACCTCTTCAAATCCTGACAGAATTGAATCGGTTGATTCTTGGATGAACTGGACACCCTTTGTTCCGTTAATCAGCACATTGCCCCTTGGATCAAACTTCATGACACTCTTTGCAATATCTGCATCCCAACCCTTTGCGCGAAGTATTGTTGCAATCTCTTTTTTGTCCTTCATCTCGCTGAGCTGTCCACTTCGTATCATATCTGCAATCTCTGGTTCTAGCGGCTCTACCTTCATGAAGATCTTATTGTGCCTGTTTGGCGACTTTGACATTACCACATCAGAGCCGCTGGTGATGGTTTCCCTATAGTTGATCAACGGCTGCGATGTCACAATCTGAATTCCAGCGTCAGCAATAAGTGATGATGCAATTTCCAGATGCAACACCCCCATTCCTGCAATTACCGTCTCTCCGCTTTCTTCGTTGATCTTTACTACAAGGTTTGGATCCTCAATTGTCAATCTACGTAACACCTCTACAAGCTTTGGTAGATCTTTTGGATGCTTTGCCTCAACTGCAATCTGGACTACTGGTTCTGAGACATACTGGATTCCCTCAAATAGTGAGACATCCTTTACTGATGCTAACGTCTGCCCTGCACGCGCCTCTGTAAGACCAAGCAGTGCAGGTATATTTCCAGCACCAAGCTCACCAACCATCTCCCTTTGGTTTCCCATGAAAAAGTTTACAGACTGGATCTTTCCTTCCCGTTTTGTATCTATAAGATACACCGACTGTCCATCTTTTAGCGTGCCAGAAAACAGTCTACCGATTGCAACAGGCCCTGCTGCAGGATCCATTGCCATATTAACTATCATCATAACCGCAGGTCCGTTGTCATCACAGTTCAAAATCGACTTGCCAATATCTGATTCCAAGTCGCCCTTCCAGATCTTTGGGATTCTATATTTCTGGGCAATGTGTGGTGGCGGATGGTGCTTTACCACCATTCCAAGCACTGCCTCTGCAAGTGGTGCCTTTTTGGCAAGATCATCTACATTGCCCCCCTCAGAATACGCATTGTAAATGTCCTTAAATGAAATGCCTTTGTTCTTCATCACGTCTATGTTAAAGCCCCATCTGTCCTTTGCTGAGCCAAATGATACACTGCCATCCTGGATTGATACCTTCCATTTTTCACGGTATTCCGGCTCCGCATAAGTATCGATTAATCCGTTAAACGTGCTGATGATGTTTGCAAGCCATTCTTGCATCTTCTCAGGTGTGAGTCTAAGCTCCTTTATGAGACGGTCTATCTTGTTGATGTATAAAACCGGCCTTACCCTCTCTTCTAGTGCCTGCCTAGTCACAGTCTCAGTCTGCGTCATTATTCCTTCCACAGAATCAGACACCACTACTGCACCATCAATTGCCCTCAGGCTTCTTGTTACTCTTCCTGTAAAGTCGATGTGTCCTGGCGTATCAATCATGTTAATTACGTACTCTTTGCCCTCTTTTTCAAATAGCAATGTGACGTTTGCTTGAACTATGGTCATCTGCCTGTCTTGTTCTAGCTTCATCGAGTCCAAGGCAAGTGCGCGTCCTGCCGCCTGAGGCGATATGATTCCAGCATAGCCTAACAGGTTATCACTCATTGTGGTCTTTCCGTGATCTACGTGAGCTATGACACCAAAGTTTCGAATCTGATCCTTATTCTTGATTATCTTTAGGATCTGCTCAGTTGCCTTGTACTTCATATTTGATTGAAATCCTTTTCAGTGCGCTAATAAATCTTTTGTAAAATCAGGCTTTTTCTTGTAAAAATTCAATAGATCATATCCGAGCTTGCATTGCGAGTTTGGTTTTGTAAAACAAAGTGACACTCTTTTTGGCGTCTCCTTCTTGCTTTACCAAGTGCCAGAAATTGTGTGAAGAATATGTAAAATAAGATCTTTTCTAGAATATCTTTTGTCCTATATGTTGGACAGCAAACATCAAGACCAATGCCGGCAAGTACTTTAGATAGTTTTGTGACATGTCTGCTTTCATCCAGTATTATCACAGTATCGTTCTTTTTTGTACAAAACAGACCCATGTGTGAGAACTGCTCAATTCTCTCATAGCTTGCAGGAATTCCGACAACCTCATACATCTTGGCAGCCCCATACAATGCAACAGGATATGTGTATTGTCCTCCAAGAAAGAACGGCTTTCCAACAAGTGTGACTTTGTCGGATGCCTTCTTGGCAGCCAGAAACGCCTTTTTTGCGTTTGGGAGTGTGATTGGCATTACAAGTGATATGCATACAAGTGCGCTTGCGAGAAATCCAATGCTTCCTGCAGTGAATATACCAGAATCCACATATTGCAAAATGATTGTTGACTTGCATGCTTTTGCAAGCAGGCTGGACGGATTTTTTGTTATTGCTGTGGATTTTTTAACTGACTTTGCAGCCCTAATGTTTGCCACAGTATTGCCTGAAACTGATACAAAGTAAACATGCTTGTTATATGCTATCTGTGGATTTTCTGCAATCTCAAGTGGGTCTGCTGCCAAAACAGAATAATTTGAAAGCGACTGGGCAAGCATTGATGCTGCCAGCGAATCTCCGCTGCCGGAAAATATCACTTTGTGTTGTCTTGATTGCAAAATAGCTTTTTGTGGTATGAACGTTCTGATGTAATCCAATTGAGATAGTATATCGCATTCAAATGCATCAATTGTGTTCAATATGACAAAAGTATGAATGGATCATTAATGAAGTTATCAGAAACGAATTTCATAAAACCGCGGCAAGATTCCAAAGCAACACGTTAATTATTCCCATATTTACAGACCTGACATTGAGGATAACAGTAGGTCACACGCCGGACTCTGATGACGCATTCATGTTTTATGGAATGCTCACAGGAAAAGTGCACTCGTCGGATTTTGAGGTAGAGCAAGTGGTAGAAGACATCGAGGAGCTAAACAGAAGAGCACTTTTAGGCGAGCTTGACGTAACTGCCGTCTCAGTGCATGCATGTGCACATCTTCCAGAGTATACAATACTCAGGGCAGGCGGCAGTTTTGGCATCGGATATGGTCCAATAGTACTTGCAAGACACCAGATGAGTCTTGAAGATGTTACCAAGTCAAAAATAGCAATACCAGGAAAAATGACGTC
>JAWCRP010000101.1:0-4088 GCA_038869175.1 Candidatus Nitrosotenuis sp.
TTACATATGTGGGCTTGTAGCCTACAATCTCATGTATGGTGTATCCTGGAAACGTGCTGTCAAACCATTCTCTGAAGGCTTGGTCATTGTTATATCTGTCATAATATTGTTGTGGTGATAGTGTTGCATCCGGAAATCCTCTGACAGTGATCTTGGGTCTTGGAGGCTCTTGCGTTGGTGTCTGGCTTGGTTGAGGCTGGCTTGATTGCGTCTGGTTTGAGGTCTGTCCAGATTGCGTTTGTCCGGACTGGGATCCTGTGTTTTCCTGTGTTGTATCCTGCGGTTTGACAAACTCGAATGTCTTTTCTACGGTGTCTCCACTATATGAAACTCTTACAGAGTATGTTCCTGATTGTTGCCACTTTGGGCCTTCGGCCTCAAATGTGGCAGAAAATGAGCCATTTTGGTTGGGTGTCATTTGTGCTATGTCTAGTATGTCAGATGGGCTACGTAACTGGATGACAAGGAACATTCCTTCCTCAAACTGGACGGTGCCTGATACTCGTATTGTATCTCCATATGTGTATGTGGACTTGTCCAAGGTGATTATGGGTGCGGCAAATGCGCTAGCAAATGTAGAAGAAAACAAAACTGCTGTAAGCAGTAAACCTAGCATTCTCATGTATTCGTATCATTATTAGTCGTTAAAATAGTGTACTTAAGTATTGTTTATGATTTGCGGCATCATACCATCTGTTCATTGACGTAATGGGATTTTTTATTATGAGGGTAAAGTTGTGTTATCTTGGTAGTTATTACACCATTAGAATAATTTCTGATATTGTTATTTTCAATTGTGTTTGAATACAATACTATTCTACTTTACTAAGAGGATAGGATCTACTTGTCGCAAGGACGCATGAGCTCACAGAACACCGAATGGACATAATACATGATGTTATCTATTCAGACGAAAAACTTGAACCAAACCAGATTGCTCTGACTGTATATTACAAGGGTTGGTACGGCGCGATACGGAATTTACCATCCAACACAAAACTACCAATCCCATTACATTTTCATTCTGCAATAACGGATACCGAGGACGGACACATAGTGATAAGACTGAGTCATCTAAAGGATGGTGATGGATATTCTGGGTATACAAGGCTGTTTGTTGATGAGCAAAATCATCAAATTCTAAAGGCAATCATTACAATTTATGACGTTGAAAGTTTATCAGATGAAAAACTTGCAGCTATTCTAAGACACGAGTTGGGGCACGCATTCGGACTTGCGCATTCTACAGACCCTGATAGTCTGATGTATCCTGAAATAGTGACGCAACATCCTTACATTTCCGATTGCATCCTAAGAGCGTTGCTTGACCTTTATGATGGAAAAACAAAGGGGCAGGTAGTCTGTAAATGATACTTTGTTAGTCGGTTTTTTAAAAAACACCTTTAAGTGACGTATACAATACTATTCCATGGGATCACTTAACAATGTGGACCTAGACAAAATATCAAAGACGATATCTGCCGGCAAAGCAGACAAATCCACACTACTAAAGCCAGTCAAACTGCAGGGCCAGTGGATGTTAAATGGAGAAAGCTCATTTCAGTTTAAAACCGAACTTGCATTTGAAAAGGGAACTCAAGTACTTGAGATTGACTCGCCCTCATTTCTTGGCGGCAGCGGAAACCGACTTGGGCCTATGGCGTACTGTATTGCAGGAATAACATCATGCTTCATAGGCACATTTGCTTCAATCGCTGCAAATCAGGGCGTAGTGCTTACAAAGCTTGGGGTAAGTACTCAGTGTAATACCAACTTTGCAAAGACACTGGATGTTGCAGACGAGCCTATAGTGGATAAAATAGAGTTCAAGATAGACGCCAAAAGCAGCAATGCGAGCAAAGAACAGCTTGACTCGATACTAAAAATGGCACTTGATAGGTGCCCTGCAATGTACAGCATGTCTCATATCATCCCAGTACATGCAAGCATTACAGAATGATATGGTCTATTACCAACATTGAGTTTCAGTTATATTCTTTAAATTCTATAGCTGTAGAATAACACCATGCCACAATCACAATCTGCAAAAAAACCCATGCTGATAATAGGAGGAATAATTGCTGCAATTGCCCTTGCGCTGTTTGGGTATCTTATGTGGTATGTTGCTCCAGTCGAAGTCACAGAGACTGTCAAACTTGTAGCCATCACAGATAATGGGTGTGTGGTGGAAACTGCCGACGGACATGCGATAACAGTACCGTCGTGTGTCGGCCATCCAGGCGATATGATAATTGTCAAATATGATAAGAACATCAAAGAACGAGCGCTGGCAATGAATCCGCCAAACTGAAACTCGGATTTCTCTAATGTGTACTGACCGTTTATCTCGTACTGTACATGCTAGTAATTGAACTTGGGAGACTGTCTACATGCTAAAATGAGGAATCTGCCTGCATTTTTGCAATGATTCCTCATTTTTATTTTTGATCTGTAGTTGGTATTTCGGACTACTCGTGTGGCTCATCTTGATTCCAAGTGATGACTGGGTCAAAGAGTTGAACCCATAAAAAAAGTGAAAAATTAAATCTTAATGGGCCATAGTTTTCTATACCTAATTCTTAACAAACCTTTTAAAAGCTAGAGAACTATTTCCAAAGTAAGAAGTATTGATATGGTAGAGAAGATCTTAAAATTAAAAGGAAAGGCTGCGGAGGCATTCTTGAAGTATGATTCTAGAAAACTCACAGCTAAAGAGCAAAAGCGTATAAAAGAAGCTCGCAAGTATTACCTATCTCACTGTAAAGACTCTATCTAACCGCTAATTTTAATACGAGATTTTTGTCACTTGCACAATGAAAATAGAATACATACTATACCGAAAAAATGTAATTCTTCCCAAACTGGATCTTACTGAAGATGACGATTCTGATCCTTTGGGCATCCACGGCTTCTTCCATACTGATCTAGAAAAATATCACAATAATAAACTAAGTACAGTAAGACTCGTAAAGGCTGACGGCAAAGTTGTAGGTTATTTCACAGTATCAATGAATGCAATAGAGTTGAGTATATTAGATACGGATGAAAAAGTTTCAGGCACTAGTACGAAAAAATACCCTGCCATGCTGCTAGGCAGAATGGGTGTTGACAAAAAATATAGAAAGAAGGGAATCGGAGACAAGATTTGTAAATTTTGTCAAGGTCTTGCAGCTGTAACTAGTGAAAGTGTTGCATGCCGATACATAATGTTACATACCACTCAGAACAAAGTTCATTTCTATCAAAAACTTGGCTTTGTGCAATCTGCAAGTCCTCCCAAAAGGGGGATAGTTTCAATGTACATGAGGATAGCATAAAGTTTGGCTATTTTATGGTTCCAAAGAAAAAACATGCATTCCAAGCGAAGCAACATCTCAAAAGGTTTGAATCCGTGGGGTGTTGTGCCGGAGTCGACTATATGCGAAAAGTATAAGCCTCAACAACTTGGCGATTGTAAGATACGAACTCTAATTTGCTCCCAATAAGATTCAAGCCTTAAATCTAATCGTCCAAGGAAATATCCGTGGTATCAAATAATATAGTGATGAAAATTCATGAACAGTACCTATCTGAGACCAATGAACAGATTCTCCTAAGACATAAGCAAAGAACTGGTGAGCCAGTATGCATGGGATAATTCAAAAAAATATGAGTGAAATGCGTCTAATGATAAATAATGTTGGAAATTCCGGAAATAAAGAACAAGATTTACTTGAAATAGCTGCTCACATCCTAGCGGTAATTACTTTGAAACAACCGTTCCTAGATGGTAATCGAAGAACCGGAATGTCGCAGCAGGTAAATTTTTGCGTGATAATGGATATGATTTAGATATTGATTCAGAAGAGGAGAATTCGGAGTTAAGATCTATGTTAAGAAAAACCAAGAATCATCTGTTAACCTTGAATCGGGAAGTCATGGAACAGACGTCTTTTTATATTTTGGAAAGAATGAAAGAATATGAGCCCAGAAGATAAGAGAATCAACGATGAACTTATTGAGAAATACTCTAAACTTTTAGATGATCTCGCTCATGATGACTAGTTTCTAATCTTTTTCAAATCTTTACACTGATCTATGAGTGCTTT
>JAWCRP010000102.1:0-4080 GCA_038869175.1 Candidatus Nitrosotenuis sp.
ACACAAACTTGTCATCAATAACAAATGACATGCTTCCTTGGGTGTGGCCTGGTGTGTGTATTGCCCTGATCCGTTTTGTTCCTACTGGTATTACGGTTCCATCATCTACCTTCTCGCTTTCAATCCTGTATTCTTCTATCTTGCTAAGATACAGCTTTGCGCCTGTCATCTGTGCAAGATCCCTTGCAGCCGAGACATGATCTGCATGCTGATGTGTGTCTATGACCTTGGTTATCCTGAGTCCTTCCTTTTGGGCAAACTCGCTGTATTTTGTCGCAGGATACGTCGGGTCTATCACCACTGCCTCACCGTCTGAGCCTATTATGTGGGAAAGGCATCCTTTGCCTACCTTTTCGACTTGGATTATGGTGAGGCCTTCTTCCCTGTATGTGGTTCCTGCAAGAACCTGATTCCACATGGCCATTCCACCTACCAGCGATGTTGCCTCAATCCCCTTCTGAGCTAGTGCAAAGGTGGCAACCATGGATCTGTTTCCATGTGAGCATATTGTAACTATCTTCTTGTCTTTTGGTATTGATGTCTCATACCCTTGTGTGAAAAGTCGTGATAAGGGAATGTTTACTGCACCTGGAATTTTAAAATCAGAAAACTCTGATGGCTCTCTTACGTCAAGCAGAAACACGTCGTCATTTTTTAGATCGTCTAGTAGCGTTTCACCGCTAATCGTAGTATCGTGTGCGCTTTTGATCGTTGGTCCGTTCCAGCCTCTAATTCCGTCTTTCAGATAATGCGCATCAAAGCCAAACCTTGCCATCATCACAGCATTCTCCTTTGCGGCAGTTCCATCCTCGTCAACTAAGATAATCTTCATGTTTGGAGGAAGTTTTGACATTATGACCTGTTTTTGCTGCATCGAGTCGCACACTGCGCTGGCAGCAGTTGGTATGTGGCCCTGCAGATAACTCTCCTTAGGCCTTATATCCAAAATCAGTATCGGCGTTTTGGCATCAAGTAGTTGCTGCAGCTCATCTTGTGTGATTTCAACTGAATCCATGCTGTGCCTACAATGACTGCCAAATTTAGAACTTTTCCTCCATCTGTTGCACAAAATACGGATATGGTCGATTTTAGTTAATGGCAGTATTTCCTGCTGAAAGTGTATCTATTGGGCTTGCAGTACGCTAAGAACTCGGTTTGGTATGTCCCTCAATCTTGAGACTGCCAAGGTTTTTTCGTAACCAAGATACTTTAGATTGTTTGCAATTCTAGTCGCACTAAATGTGTCGTGGCCTATACCTATTGCGGCCATCTTAATTCCTATCATTCTAAATGATTTTACCATGGCCCTGACCGCATCAGAGTCTGACGGCTCTCCATCTGAGAGGGTCAGAAATATGTCGGGTTTTTTTGAATGCAGTATGGGGTACATTTTTTGATACACATCAGCTAGCGGAGTTCCGCCGTTTGCCATTATCTGGGCAAGTCTTTTTGCAGCAGCATTGTTCCATTTGGAATCGTCGGATTTTATGAGCCAACATACGACCTGTTTTCTTTCCGTGTTAAAGGCGTAAACTGAAAAGCGTATCTTCAGGAATGCCAACACCTCACAGAGTGCAAGCGTGGCTTTTTTGTATTGAATTTGCACGTCATTTATGCTAGAAGAATGATCGAGCAGGATCACAATGTTTGCATTAATTGATTTTTTGATATCTGTCACAAACGGCTTGTGATGGCCTTCCACAAACGATTCGTCATCAAACTCATCGCCCGTAACGACGTGTTGTTCCTTCCAACTAGTCTTCCATTCCTTGAATTTTGTTTTCAAGTTGTTTATTAGATCCTGATCATAGATTCTAGTTTCATCAACATTGGTGGAGCCTGGAACTTGGACGCCAATCGACTCCACACCAATTCCCTTGTTCTGACTCTTCCTAGTCTCCTCCTTCAGAACGCGGAACTCTTCTGCAACAGTTCGTCCTTCAAGTATGTTGTTCACATCCACCTTACCAAAATCTCCTTCCCTGCTTTCTACTACCTTCTGCATCGCCCTCACTAGATCCTGCGGTGTCATCATGACTCCAGGACCTTTCAGCGGCGATGAAATGGGAACTGTTACCAGTGCATCTATGTCCAAAATACTGAGTATTTCAGGCACCTTTCTTTCCAGAAAGTCGGTCCCGTAATTTTTTTCCAACGCCTCCTTGACTATCTGTTTTGCATGCAATGACGCCTTGATGATTTTTTCCGCATGATTTGGCTGCAACTCGCCTTTGACGTCGCCAAACAAAAAGCGTTGGTAGAATCCTTCAACAACTCGCATCTTGCCGATGACGTCTGTGATCTGCGGCCTATAAAGCCACAAGTACGCATAATTGAATATGAGTTCCTCGTCCATCCCGCGCCATACATTTCTCCCAAGCATTTCAATCCTGCGAGTTTCTAGGGTGTTAAGGATGAAGCCAAAAGCATGATCGTTGCTTAAGATCTTCTTGCACAGCTTGAGCCGCATTGCCTCGTACCATATGGCCACTCTGAACTGTCTGTATCGTTCAAAGTCGTCCCCCGAATACCTCTCAGGCGATATGAGGCTTATCTTGTTGTCTCTCATCTTTGTCTGTGTTTCCTTCTTGTCGGAAAATTCCACTGTGATCCTGTCTTTTTCTGACCACCTTCTTGCTAGGAATGTGGCAATCTCAACTAGTGTGTCGTTTCTAAATATAGTCTGCATTATCTTCCAAACATGGATGTGATGATATCGTTTACCTTCTGATACTCTACATTTCCCCATTGGGCGTACACGTTACCAAAGACGATTCCTGCAGCTTTTTTCGGCTCTACTCCTGAATCGATAAGCTTTGCAAACGCAATCGTCTCTCTAAGGCTGGGGGAATAATACAACTCCTCAACTGCAGCTGCCTGTCTTAGCGTGTTGGCAAGCTTTATTCCCTGAGATATCACCTCGTCGTGATTTCCAGAAACGTGTCTTTTTACTATCTCTATTTCTGTGGCCTCTGGCGGATAGTCCAGTCTGATTCTTACTGGAAACCTGCTCAGCAATTGTGGTGGCAGTTCCTTCGTCCCAACATGAGTGAGCGGATTTATGGTTGCAATTACAAACCAGTTTTTATGCGCCTGCACAAGCTCGCCTGTGGACTCTTTTAGTACCACCTGCCGTCTGTCGTCCAGCGCCTCATCAAGTCTTAACAGCACGTCTGCCTCTGCTGCGTTAAGCTCATCCAGATACAGTATACCGCCCTCCTTCATGGATTTTATCAGTATTCCCTCATCAAATCCAATGTTGCCTTCCGTCATGGTCTTAGTTCCAATAAGATGTGACTCGCGTGTTCGAAGACTAAAATTGATTGATTCAAGCTTGACTCCCTTTGCATCCGCAAATTCACGTACAAGTGACGTCTTTCCGGTGCCTTTTGGACCGATAATCAAAACAAACAGAGCTGCGTCAAAGGCCTTATTTAGAATCTCCATGGAATTATTCCAGTCAAGATATGTCGATGTTTGCAACATTGATCTGTCTGGGTTTTTTATTCCTTAAAAACGATCAGTTGGCCCATTTTTCCAAGTGGGCAAACGACTCCTCTAGGGTCTTTTGCAGCTTTTTGTTCCAGTCATCAAAGCCTTCCGGAGTCTTTGGATAGTTCCTATAGTGTTCTGTAAGCCACCGATTCTGCTGTGTCGTGTATCTGAGGCCGTCTGCCAGCTTTTTGTTGAGCGCCCCGCGGATTATCATTCCCATCTTTCCAATCATGCTAAAGTCTGGGTGTTCACCCCTACTGATTGCTTCAACATCCATGTTTCCAAGAAAGTGCTTCATGCCATAGTTGATCTGCTCGTTTGTAAGCATCTGAAGTAGCCTTCTGAAGACCTCAAGCCCTGCCGTCTTGTACCCATATTCTCTAACATAATCAACATTATACTGCCACAGTCCCTTTTCAGTAACATCGCCTGATTCAATTGCGTCGGAAACATTTTTTCCAATTATGGTGCCGGCAATCAGTGCAGGACCGATTCCACCTGCATCAAGAGGCTTTGGCATCCATGCCGAATCTCCTACCAGCATGAATCCGTTTGCAACCATGCAGTCATTCTGCCTTCTTACTG
>JAWCRP010000103.1:0-3965 GCA_038869175.1 Candidatus Nitrosotenuis sp.
TCGTCTACAAAAATCTTGGAGGTGGGGGTGATGCGGACGCGCAGACAAGTTTGCGCAGCCAGATTCCTGGCAAAGTGGTCTCAATTAATGTCGGAGAGGGAGACGGAGTCAAAAAGGGAGATGTTGTGTGTGTTCTAGAATCAATGAAGATGCAGGTATCAGTAAAAGCACACAAGGACGGCGTTGTCAAAAGAATTAAGATAAAGAGTGGCGGATCGGTTGCAAAGAACGACGTTCTTGCCGAAATAGAATAAAAAAATTTAGTTTGCTTTCTTGAGAAAGTCGATTATCTCTTGGTAGTTTGGTTCCACAAGAGGGTTATCTGAGACCCACTTGTATGAGATTTTGCCGTTTTCATCCACGATGAATATTGAGCGTTTTGCCGCATCATATCCCTTTACATGAAGAAGATCCGGCATGAGGATGTCATAGTCGCGGATTGTTTTTGATTTGTAGTCTCCAAGTATTGGATAGCTCAAGTTGAACTTTTCCGCAAACGCCTTGTTTGCGAATGGTCCGTCATTTGAAATGCCGATTACCTGCGCTCCAAGGGACTGAATCTCGCCCCATCTGTCCCTGAATGTGCACATCTCGTTGGTGCATACTGGGGAACTGGCTGCAACAAAAAACGACAGGACTACTTTTTTCCCCTTGAATTCGGAGAGTTTTCTCATCTTCAGTTCTGTATCCACAAGCTCAAACTCGGGGGCCATATCGCCGACATTTACTGCCATACATCAAAAAGATAAATCGTCATATATCAATCATAACAGATGCAAATTTTTAGATCGCAATTTTTTGTTCATTTTTTTCCATACCTTTTTATATAAACAAACTGGGTTGGAAGCTGATTTGGTTGGGGAATATGCTGCTGACTATAGTCATGTTCTTCTGATGTTTGGCTTTGCTATAGTGGCAGTTGGACCGGCATTGTTGATATCAAGGATGATCTCTCCTCGAAGAAGGAGTAATCCTGTAAAATTCCTGCCCATGGAGTCTGGTCAAGTTCCAAAGGGCGAGGGAAGAACTCATTTTATGATGCAGTATTATGCGTATGTTCTGATGTTTGTCATATTTGATGTGATGGCGATCTTCCTTTATGCGTGGGGAAGCTCACTTTTGAATCTGCCAAAGACTGCAACACTGCCAATTATTGCATTTTTGGGAATAATGTTTGCAGCAATGGCGTTTGCACTATACCAGTCAAAGAGGAGAAACATATGGTAAGTCTTTATACGCTTTCAAAAACTAGGGAGGATGGTGGATAAAGTTGCTAAAAGATCTTCTAACTCCGCAGAATGCTAATGTCTTCGTGGGCAAACTCGGAGATGTTTTGGTAAAAGCAGTGGACGCGCCGCTTGGGTACGCCATTAATTGGAGTCGTCTGTGGTCTTTGTGGCCGGTACACATTGAGACTGCATGCTGCAGTGTAGAGTTTGGCGCCGCTTCAGGACCTAGGTATGATGTGGAAAGATTTGGAATCATAGAGGCTTTTGGGTCGTTGCGGCAATGTGATCTTGTGGTTGTTCAGGGAACGATCACAAGAAAAATGGCTCCGCGACTGAGACTTGTTTATGATCAGATGCCAGAGCCCAAGTATTGTATCGCTATGGGAGCGTGCGCAATCACAGGCGGACTGTACTTTGACTCGTACAACGTGCTTCCTGGAATCGACGGTATAATTCCTGTCGACGTGTATGTTCCGGGATGCCCGCCAAGACCTGAGACCCTCATACAAGGATGCATGCTATTACAAGAAAAAATCAAGAGGATGAAGGCCAGGTAGAAGTTTTGTATGAGCGCACCAGCACAAGAAACAAAGCCAGTGGCGGCAGAGCAGCCAAAAGAATTACCAAAGTTTGAAAAATCAATTGCAGACAAACTTGAAAAGCAGTTTGGCACAAAAGTATCGATAGAATTCGTAAAACCAACTAGGATCAGGGCGCGTGTTGACAAAAATAATGTAGTTGATATCGCAAGATTCATTCGTGATGAGCTACATTTTGATCATGCCGAATCTGTCACCGGAGTTGATTATCCAGATCAAAAGGAGATTGAGGTGGTTTACCATCTGGGTTCGTATACTGACGCAGAGCTTGCAGGCCAGGTGATGACGCTTGCAACTAGAGCGCCAAGAGAAGATAATCCAAATCCTGGAAACGACAGCACACGACTTCCAAGTCTTAGAGATATATTCTATAGCGTAGAGTTCCATGAGAGGGAGTGTTTTGAGATGCTTGGGGTTTACTTTGAGGGTCATCCTGACAATAGGAGACTACTTTTGCCTGAGGACTGGGCAGATCTGCCACCACTTCGCAAGGACTTTAAGATAAAGGGACGATAATATGAGTACACAACTGCCGCCCGGGCTTCAATTGGAGAAAGTAGATGAGCGAATAATGACGCTCAATGTTGGGCCGCAACATCCAGGCTCCGGCCACATGAGGCTGATTGTCAAAGTTGATGGTGACTATATCGTTTCATGTGATCCAGATCCTGGCTATGTTCACCGCGGGGAGGAAAAGATGGCAGAATACAGAAACTACATACAAAATATTCCACACCTTGAGAGGCCGGTAATACACGATTCTTGCAACATACTATACCCGTACTGTCTTGGTGTGGAGGATCTGTTGGGACTTGAAGTTCCAGAGCGCGCAAAATATCTTAGAGTAATTGCATCTGAGCTGAACAGGTGTGTCTATATTCAATACTGGCTTGCAATCTATGGGATATTTCTTGGACACTCTACGATGTTTATGTGGCCTGCAGGTGACAGGGAGCTGTTTATTGATGCACTGGAAAAGATGACTGGTGCCAGAGTAACACATGCGTTTTTTGTTCCAGGGGGAATCAGAAACGATGTTCCGGCAAACTTTGAGGACATGGTGCTAAAACGCGTCAACTATTTTGAAAAACGCATAAAGGAATACGCAGCAGTATTTTATGACAATCCGATTTTGATATCTCGTACCAGAGATGCAGGCAAGCTTTCAAGGGAAGATGCCATACGACTTGGAACTACCGGTTCCACTCTTCGCGCAAGTGGTGTTGACTTTGATTTGCGCAAGAAAGAACCATACGATGTGTATGAGGAGCTTGATATTCATTCAAACGTTCTAAAGGATGGAGATGCATATGCCCGCTCCAAGATACCATGGCTTGATATGCTTGAGAGCTGCAACATCATACGACAGGCAGTTGAAAAAATGCCAAAGTCGGGCTCTGTGCGGGTCAAGCTAAAGCCAAATCCGAAAGGTGGAAACGACGAAGTCTACAAACGAGTAGAGTCCGGGCGTGGCTCGCTTGGTTGCTATATTGTCTCAAAGAGCCAACCAGAACCGTACCGGGTCAAAATGAGCGTGGGCTCGTTTAGAAATCTCATATGCTTACCATATCTTCTCAAGGGCGAAAAACTTGGTAACATGCCTGCTGTTTATTGGAGCTTGAATTACTGGCCAGTGGAGGCTGATAGATAAATGTCTGTAATCGCACCCAAATTCCGCCTGAGCTACTTTATCAAGTCGATTCTTGATAACGCGTTCTGGGCCGTGGTACTTTTGACACTGATCGGCTTGCCATTTGTACAGGTGATCCTGTTTTATCTTGAGCTTCCAGTTCTTGGGGGAAAGCTATTAGATCCGTATCTTGCTCTGACGATTCTTGCTGACCCATCAAGACAGATTCCTCTTCTAAAGTCGTTTATGCAGACTGACTTTTTCAAGATTGCCGTGTTTCCAGGATTTGGTTTTGCTGCGCTTATTGCAGCTGGAACCATATTCGTCGAAAGAAAGATGCTGGCAAAACTCCAGCTTCGAGTGGGGCCATTCTACTGTGGAAAAATAGAAGGACTGTTGCAACTTATGAGTGATGGAATCAAGCTTTTGTCAAAGGAGATAATAATTCCGGCAAAGGCCGACAAGCCGATATTCTGGGCAGCTCCGGTGTTATTTGTAGCGACTGCA
>JAWCRP010000104.1:0-3957 GCA_038869175.1 Candidatus Nitrosotenuis sp.
GTGCTGGTGGTGTTTGCGCTGCCGGCTTGAATCCTGCAGGTAGTGAACCCTTTGGTGATGTTGCTGCTGGTGCCGGTTTTGGTGCTGGCGGTGGTGTTTGTGGCTTTGGTGCCGGTGGTGCTTGCGTTGCTGGTTTTGTTCCTAGTTGTTCAGAAAGTTTTGTTAGTTTTTCTTCAAGTTCTGCGATTTTGGCTTCTAAGTCCTTCTTAGTAGGTTTAGCAGACATTTAGTCTACCTCACAGGCGCTGCCTTATTTAGATTTGGGTATGTCGCAGAATTGAGAGTGGAACAAATTTAATAGTTGCAACGATCTATGGTACGCAATGGACGACTTTGAGAAGGATTATCCGGGATTTGATTGGAAGAACACACCGGCATACAAGCATCCTGGGGGAAAGGACTGTCCGTGTCCAAAACACGAGTACATCCGCGAGCAGATCAATGTTGCAAAGACGGTAAACCAGTCAAGCAAAGAGGCCGCTCGTGTCACATTAAAGTTCTGCCCAGAACACTACAAGGTATACATGGAAGAGGTGATTCCATCAATGCCACTCAAGTACAAGATACTAACAAAGATAGCACTCAAGCTTGGAGCAATACAGCTTGAAAAGCTGACACACATGCAATCGGATCTGTGTTTTTACTGCAAGTTTGGCTCAGGCGGCCATGGAAAGAAGAGCGAGCTTCCACCAATACAGTAGGCTACATCGGCTCGATTAGGATTTTTGGTTTGTTTGGGGTATCGTGGTGGCATTTTTTTCCGCATACAGGGCAGACTTTGCGGTCCAAGAATATGCACTGGCAGATGTGCGTCTTAAGATAGCTTTCCGCGCCCTTGGTGTACTCACCTGTCCCATTACAGAACGGGCATTGGCTACCCAGTAATTCGATTGTTCCTTTGCCCTTGCAAAGGGTGCATTTTCCCGTACTCAACCAGATCTTGTTTAGTTTTGGTGATTAAAATCCCTTTGTTAGTGATTCTGTAAGAAACTGCAACAAACTGGTCAAGATTTATACCGTATTTGAGATTAGAGCGGACTGTGGTAATTGAGGACACCGCAGAGTTTGTTGCGGCGCTGGAAAGTGCAGGCGAATTAAGAAGGGTCAAGGCAGAAGTCGATGCAGACCTTGAGGTGGCAGAGATTTTGCGTCGCGCAATGTATTCTAATGGACCTGCAATTTTGTTTGAAAATGTCAAGGGATATGACATGCCGATTTTAGGAAACGCGTTTGGCTCAATGAAACGATTACAAATTGGACTTGGGATGGATGATTTTGAAGACATTGGAAACCGAATTGTAGAGATGACCAAGATGGAGATTCCATCAGGAATTTTTAACAAGCTGAAAAAACTGCCAGAGCTGTCAAAGATGGGCGATGTGTTTCCCAAGCTGGAAAAGAGTGGACCGGTCACAGAGGTGTTTGAGGAGAGGCCATCGTTTAACAAGATTCCAATTCTAAAGACATGGCACAAGGATGCAGGACGATTCATTACGTTTGGATTGATTGCAACAAAACATCCTCAGACAGGAGTGAGAAATATGGGCGTGTACAGAATGCAAATAGTTGATGACACACATGCACTGATGCACTGGCAAAAACACAAGCGCGGAGCTCACCACCATGATATCTCAAAGGAGAAGGGACAGAGAATCGAGGCAGCAGTCATAATTGGTGCCGACCCTGCAACCGTGTTTTCCGCAGTGGCGCCAGTTCCGGAAGGGCTTGACAAGTATCTGTTTGCAGGAATTACAAGACAAAAAGGAATCAAGACTGTAAAATGTAGGACGGTAGACATTGAGGTTCCAGCAAATGCCGAAATTGTACTGGAAGGATATGTGGACCCATCCGACATACGTAATGAGGGACCATTTGGTGATCATACTGGATACTATACACCGGTTGAGCCGTATCCGACATTTACTCTAACTGGAATAATGCGAAGGCAAAGGCCAATCTATCTTACTACAGTAGTTGGAAAGCCAGTACTTGAGGATGCATATATTGGAAAAGTGATTGAGAGATCATTTCTTCCTCTGATTCGCATGTTTCATCCGGAGGTGGTAGACTTTGCGATGCCTGCTGCAGGATGGTTCCAAGGAATGGCAATCATCTCAATTAAGAAAAGGTACCCTGGGCAGGCAAAGAAGGTCATGATGGGATTGTGGGGCACAGGACAGCTTGCGCTAACAAAGATCTTTGTAGTTGTAGATGAAGACGTCAACGTGCACGACATGAATGATGTGATATGGGCAATTACCACTCGTGCAGATGCGGCAAGGGACACTGTTATAATCAACAATACTCCCACAGATACGCTAGATCCTGCATCGCCTCTAGTAAATCTTGGCTCAAAGCTTGGAATTGACGCAACACAAAAGACAAAGGAGGAGGGATTTGAGAGGCCCATTCAAGAAAAGGTGGAGGTCGACGATGCCACAAAAAGGCTTGTCGACGCAAGATGGAAGGACTATAACATCTAGTGCGACTTTATTGTATTGTAAAAGTTGTCGCGCTCTTCTACAGAGTATCCGATTTGATGGATGGCATCAATTATCTTTTTTCCAGTAAGTTCAGTTGAGCGAGCACCTGTACACGAGACTACTTCCTCGCCAATCAGTGTGCCGCCAAAGTCGTCTGCGCCGTATTGTAACGCCACCTGCGCCATACCCACCCCGTTGGTAAGCCATGATGATTGGATGTGGTTTATGAGTCCATCAAAGACAAGGCGTGATATTGCAATCATCTTTAGGAGCTGCATGCCTCCGACTCCGTACATGATGAGATTTTCTTTTTGCATCAACGTGTTGTTTGGCTCAAAGCTCCACGGAATGAATGCCATAAAACCGTGAGTTTTTTCTTGTAATGTTACTATCTTTTCAAAATGAGTTGCAATATCAGATATGCTCTCTACGTGGCCGTACATCATAGTAGCTGATGCAGGCAGTCCGATTGTGTGAGCTTCCTCCATTATACGAATCCATGTATCGCTTGAGATTTTTTTTGGGCTGATTATGTCTTTTACGGTGTCAACCAGAATTTCCGCTCCGGCTCCGGGAATTGATTGCAGTCCTGCATCCTTTAGGCGGGACAGGACCTCCTTTGTGGATGTCTTTTCGATTCTTGCTATCATGTCTATTTCCGATGGTGAAAGTCCGTGTACACCCACCTGAGGATATTTTTTTCTAATCATCGAAAATGCGTCCTCGTAATATTCTATTCCAAGGTTGGGGTTGTGTCCTCCCTGGATGAGTACCTGCCGTATGTTGAACATCTCCCACGCTGTCTTTACGCGGGCCTCGATTTGATCAAGCGAGAGTGTATAGGACTCGTTGTGTCCTGGGGGCCTGTAGAATGCGCAAAATTTGCAGTCGGTGACGCAGACGTTGGTATAGTTGAGTATTATGTTGTTAACAAACGAGGCTTTTTTGCCAAATCTTTTTTTTGTAATGTGTCCTGCAACCAACCCCATTAGGTGGACATCGTCCGACTTGAGGAGGCGCAGGATGTTATCAGTTGACGGGCGAACCCCATCAAGCGAGTTTTCAAGGATATCGCCAATATCGCTAGAATACATCTGTTCTGTGATCTGGCTCAAACTGTGTCTGATGGTCTTTGCATATTATTTAATTCTTGACTGGTGTTTGATGCGATGCCTGCCCAAAGCACGTTATTTTTAATTAGGGCGCCAAGGCGAGATCCGACATGGTCACAGGGCTTGAGATTAGAATGTCGCGTATTTTGCGCAAAGGCAAGATGCTTTGCATTCCAATGGATCATGGGATTTCAAGCGGGCCAATAGAGGGTCTTGAGAATCCATCTTCAATAATTGCAAGATGTGAGACGCACGGACTCACCAGTGTTAGAATCAACAAGGGAATAATCAAGTCGATACCAAAGCCGACTCGTGTTGGCATACTTGCAAACTTTTCATCCAGCACGTCGCTTTCGATGTCG
>JAWCRP010000105.1:0-3928 GCA_038869175.1 Candidatus Nitrosotenuis sp.
ACCACATGCACAGGTAACAAAAAGAAAGTTTGCCAAAGGAGATCTGATAGTAGTAGATCTTACGCTACGATACAAAGGATATGTCAGTGATGCAACCAGAACTTTCGGACTAGGAAAATTAAGTGAGAAGGAAAAACAAGTCTACGATGTTGTCAGAGAGTCACAAAAGGCCGGACTTGATGCAGTAAAGCCTGGCGTTTTATGCAAAACGGTAGACGATGCATGTAGAGGACATATTGAGAAGAAAGGGCTTGGTAGATACTTCATACATTCGACCGGACACGGTATTGGTCTTGAAGTGCACGAGCTTCCAACCATAAGCCAGCGAAGCCAGACAACATTACAGACCAACATGGCAATAACAGTAGAGCCGGGAATTTACATTCCAGAAAAATTCGGCGTGAGAATTGAGGACTCGGTAATAGTAAAAAACAGGCCGATAGTAATGCACAAGTTCACAAAAGACCTCATCGTGATTTAGCTAAAGTATGCGGATTTTTGGCAGTCAGTATTAACACCGTCCACGGAAACACGATTTTTCCGCTCTTGGTGGTGTATGGCATTGTATTTTGTTTTACTTCATTTCTCATTTTCCGTAGCTGTTCTCGTTCAAGGCACAGTATCTTTTGTTTCAACGGGGTTGCAAGGTATCGAAGGTAGTTTGACCAGTACTCTGTAAATGTTCCCGGGCTGTATTTGAATGTGAGTTGGGTTAGTTTTATGTTGGAAAATCCTGCAGATGCCACAACCTTTCTCAGTTCTGTCCTGTTGCCGAATCGGTCAAGCGATGGTGCCCCTGCAGGATAGTAATCTACAACGTACTTTGTCACAACGTCTGTGATACTGCTAAAGAATGGAACTGTGTTGCCGCCGCCGTGTACTGTTAGTGCCAGTGTACCGCCCTTTTTCATGCAGCGCCTTACATTTGAGAGTGCTTTGTGCGCATTTGGAAAGAAAAAGAGCGCGTACTGGCAGGTGACTACATCGAATCTTACTTTAAAGCTAAAATTTTCTGCGTCTGCAAGTATGAAATCCAGATTCTTGTTTTTATTTTGCTTTTTTGCTATCTTTATTGCCGTTTGTGATGAATCGATTCCAATCACAACACCGTCTGGGCCGACCTTTGACAGAACTGCCCTCGTTACGGCTCCAGTACCACATGCAAGATCAAGTACGGCATGTCCGCGCTTGATTTGTGCTGCCTTGACAAGCTCCGGGGTGCTTTTAAACGGCCCGTTTCCGCTCTTTGCCCACCTGTTGTGGTATCGCGGTGCAATCTCGTTCCATGTTTTGATCAGTCTCTTTTTGTATTCAATGAATTTGGAATTATTTCTTGTATGCAATGCAATGATCACCAAATGGATTTTATTATATCATTAAGTGATCTTGTTATGGAAGCTACCTTTAGAATAAACAAGCTTCATGACATCGCTCATTTGGGCATACGACTAGCAGTTGGAGTCATATTTATCGTGCAGGGCTCAGGCAAGTTCAACGAAGGATTTGCGGGATTTCTAACAAATATCGGCCTTCCAGTAGAGATGCAGGTGCCAATAGCGCTAGCAGAAGTAGTTCCTGGAATTTTGCTGATTGTTGGAGTTTTGAACAGGATCTCTGCGTCGTTGCTATCCATCATCATGTTGGGGGCAATCTTCCATGTAAAGGGAGCACAAAACTTGACAGGTCAGGGCGGATATGCACTTGATCTATTACTCCTTGCATCATGCCTTGTGATAATAGTTGCAGGCCCAGGAAGAGTCTCCATTGCTCATGTGGCAAAAAAGATTCCGAGATTCCTTCATTAGGAATCAATCACTTTCTTTTGTATTCTCTGATTTTAAGAATCAACGCTGCTGGCAATGCCAGGTAAAGTGCTACATTTAGCACAATAACTGCAATACCATACCCTAAGAGTTCTTGTTCAGAGTCTGCATAGTTTAGAATTGTCAGCGAGTACAACATTGGTGACATTGTAATCCTTATGGATTCTTTGAAGATTGAGTTTTGTCTTTCCCAGTCTGCCACCGTAGGACTAAATGAATAGTAGAATTGGTTGAATGCAGACATGAATGTTGTTCCAGAGTCAGTATTTAGCAAGATGTTTTGGCGCAACTCCCTGAGCATCTGAACTTGTGATGCCATTTCCGTTCCATATGCTGCGGTTGCGATGAGACATCCGCCGCCGTTGGTAGTTTCGTCAGGAGTTGCTGTCGGCACAGTTACAGTTCCCAATACCTCAAATGAGTTGACTGTGGTGTCGAATTTTGGCTTGGTTTTAGCAAAATCGTTTTCACTGTTGGTATATGTCAGGATGTAGAATTTGTTGCCGATTTTTAGTATAACCTCTTCAAATCTTACGTTTATTGTTCCGGTGGGAAGATCAAACTCGCCATCAACTACCCTTACAAATGCCTCATTGCCGTTGATTGTTGTTTTTCTCTCATCAAGTATTTCCACGGTTCCGGCATCAAGTGCAGGCTTTAGGGTTGTCTTCACCGAATCAGCATATTCGTCTATAGAGGTACCGTTTGTATTCTTTATTGATACGGAGATTGCAGGTGTAAATCCGCCTATCTTACCTCCCACTGCAACTACGTCAGGAGTCTGCGGGCTTGTTTTTGGAGGCTGTTGCACAAACCATCCTGCTGGGGCATCAAATGAAATTCCTAGTGTCGGGTTGGAATATTTTTGCGGTGTTTGCTCTGATGGTGTGTTAACTCTTTTTGGTTCTTCAAATGGAAGTAGATCAGGTATCTCCGATCTGTTCTTTACTTCGGCCTTTAGTATTTCTCCTTCTCCCCACTTGAACGGTATGTGGTTTGTATCCTCACCACCTGTCTCCAAGTTTGCAATCTTGTCTAGTGTGATGTAGCTAGAGTTTGTGGCAAGTCTTCCAAATGCCGCATAGTTTTGGTCAAGGTGGGGTGAGTCTTTATGCACAATGAAGAATTGTGAGCTTGCGCTGTCAGGATCAAGCCCCCTTGCCATGGATACTATTCCACGAGTATGCATTATTGTGTTAAATTCTCCAGGAATCGTATGGCCGGAATCACCGGTGCCCCATTCTTCTACCTTCTCGTAAGCTCCAGGCTTTGTTTTTGGATCACCGCCCTGAATCATGAAATCTTTGATTACTCTATGAAATATGGTTCTATCATAGAAATGATTCTCTGTCAGGTTGAGAAAGTTTTCAACTGTTTTTGGTGCATCCCCTGGAAAAAGCTCTATTACCATCTCGCCGGATTTGGTCGTAAGTACTACTACTTTGTCTGATATCTGGGTTTGGGCAAAGGCAGACTGTACCCCTAATGCTATAACAATAAAGACTGCAAAAATTATGACGCCAAAGTTCACAGCAGACTATCTTTTGCTCTCAAATAAAAGCCAATGGGGTTGGTTTTTAACAAGTCTGTGTTTTGTTTTGGTATGGAACCAGATGAGAGGATTGTAGTGCATCTTCTTTCTGTTTGGCGCGAAGAAAAGAAACTGTTTTCAAGAGGTAAAGAATGCATGTTTTTCCTCACGGACAAGCATGTTTCATTCATAATAAAGACGGAAGCAAAAATGAACTGGTGGAAGGCAGCAGTACAAAGACAGATAGTAGCTCTATCAAAGTCGCCCACAACCATGATAACTCATGATGGCTATGGAATAAAGGAATTGGAAAATGATCTTAAAAACGAGAAAAATGAGGAAATACCATTATCCAACATAATTTCGGTTGGAACTGAGGAAAAGAGATGGGGGACAGTGCTCAACTTAAAGTTCTCATCTGATGGAAAGGAAAAGTCGTACAGACTTTCTGTTGTGAGGGATTGGATTGGGTATCCGATAAGAGATCCTATGAAGTTTTTGTCCGTTGACTGGACGCCAATTGTAAATTACATCCAAGATAAAAGGGCGGTAAAATAGTTTGGCCCAAGTCTTT
>JAWCRP010000106.1:0-3911 GCA_038869175.1 Candidatus Nitrosotenuis sp.
TGTAATTACTAGTACTGATTCATGGATATTTAACGTCAGAATTAATACGGCAAAGCTCGCTTCGTTTTTATAAACCTAGGAAGCTAGCTACGAAGATTATCGATAGCATGACCAACTTTGGTACTCTAGAATATGTAATGGACAAATTTTCTGGCACATGGAGCTGGAAAGTCACAGGCGAGCGAGCCGTCGCCATGGTTTCAAGGATAATTCCTCAGGCATGGTATGGGGATGGCGAGCATGAGGCAATAGTGCCTGATGATCCTCGGAACATACAACAAATCAAATGGATTATGGACAGGTATCCTCTTGAAATCATCTCAAAAAACATCTGGCAAAGAAAGCTTCCGCCATCTGATAAGATGGTTAAAAAAAAGCCAAAAAGAATAGAAAAGCTCAACCTAGCAACTCCTGGAAAGCAGTTCCGTGGTAACTTGCTTAACTTCCAAAGAGAGGGGCTTGATTTTTTGATAAAGTCATCTGGCAACGCGCTACTTGCAGACGAGATGGGTCTTGGTAAATGTGTTGTCGGCGCAACCATGGTGGCAACTACACATGGCACGATGCAAATTGAAGATATTTGGAACAAATCTCAAATGGTTACCGACGATGGAATTGAGGCGTGGGGCACACTTACCAGACCAATTAGGATTTTCAGCTTTGATGGAAATAAAATCATTGAGAGCAACGTAACGCAAGTATTCAGGCAAAAAATATCGGAAATGGTTGTTGAGGTGACAACATCTGATGGATCCACAATGATGTGTACAAAAAGACACAAGCTTTTTACTCAAAATGGGTGGAAAATGGCAGGGCATATAACATCTGGTGATGTGGTGGCGTCAACAAATCTTGGACGATATCCATATTCAGTATCTGCATCTGTTAGTATGGGTTCGAGCTCATGTGTGTTGATTCAATCTGAAGAATCTGATGTTGCACACACTAATAGCAAAATTACATGGACCGTAGTTTCCAAAGTTACTGCAAAAAAATACTCTGGATATGTGTATGATCTTTCAGTTCCGGACACACATAACTATATTGCAAATGGTCTTGTTGCACACAATACGGTTCAGACTCTGGCATATGTTGCAACCGAGCAGAACACGTTTCCAACACTGATTGTGGCCCCACTTGTGACTTTGCAGAACTGGCAAAGGGAGATTGAAAAATTCATGAAAAGAAAGAGTAGAAACGGGAGAATAGTGGATGATGAGACGCCAACATCCACCATAATTCGTGTGGGTAAATCTGAGGATCTTGGGAAATACGATTTTTACATCATAAACTACGAACTACTGTTCAAAAGATACAAAGATCTTGCAAAGCTAAACATTAGGACAATAGTGTGCGATGAAGTGCAAAACCTCAGATCAAAGACTACTCAAAAGTATCAGGCAATAAAGAAGCTTTCCGCGCTTGAATCGGTAAAATATCGAGTGGGGCTTTCAGGAACCCCAATTTACAACAGAGGCTCTGAGATATGGCCAATTGTGGATATACTCAGGCCTGGATTACTTGGCAGCTTTAAAGAATTCTGTGAGTATTTTTGTTATATCAATGAGAAGGGTAAGGCAATAGTTCTTGAAAACAAGCGAGAGTCGCTCCGAAACATGCTACAAAAACATGTGATGCTGAGGAGAAAAAAGACAGACGTTCTCTCTGAGCTTAAAGAAAAGATCCGATATAAGGAGATAATCGATGCCGACATTACATATTATAACAACGAGTTGGCAAAGATATGGCAAAAACTTGAGAACGAAAGAAAGGAAGCACAAACTGCGTTTGATGCCTCGACTGCGTATCAAAGAGCGATTCAAAGTGAAAGGCAGGCAGCAGGAGTAGCAAAGCTCCCACACGTCATTAACTTTGTGAAAAACATAATGGAGATTGAGGAAAGTGTTGTCGTATTTTGTCATCATAAGGCAATTCACTCTTTATTGCACCAGAGTCTTGCAGAGTTCCGTCCGTCCTCAATAATAGGTGGACAGACAGACAAGGATAGACAACAGCAGATAGACTCGTTCCAAAATGGTGATACCAAGCTCATGATTGCAGGACTACGTGCTGGAAATGTCGGAATAAATCTGACACGTGCACGTTATGTGATATTCGCAGAACTTGATTGGAGCCCTGCAATCCATCTTCAGGCAGAGGACAGGCTTCACAGAATCGGTCAAAAAAGCACCGTCTTTGCATACTATTTGATTGGCAATGGAACACTTGATGAGCATGTGGCAAAAGTGCTAGTGGATAAGAGCTACGAAATAGACGCAATCATGGACAACAAGGTAGAGTCATTTGAGAACAAAGAAAAGGCAGAACTTATCTTGGCACAAATACATGACAAGATAAACTCTGCAATGAGAAACGCAAGCAGACAATAAACCTGTTACTGAAGTTGCTTGAGAATATCACGCAGCTTTTCTTTAACGATTTTTACCTTTTTTGCATCCCCAGAACTGCCTAATTTGGATGATATCTGAGACATTAGCGTGTCTAGCTCTGACGTTGGTTGACCGTCTACAAAACGCAAGCCTTCTTCAGTAATCTGACAGATTTTTCTAATTAATTCCCCTTCGCGTATGGTTGTAAACATTACCATGTGCTTGGCTCTCAAGACATCTATTGTCTCTACAGTGGTTGTTTCGTCATCGAGCAGGTATCTTGCGATGTCTTGCTCTGAAAAGGGTTTGATTTTTAACAATCTGAGAATTCTAATCTCTTTTGTAACAGTATAATCCCAAAAGAGGCATCTTCCTTCCTCTGTAATAACAAAGACTCCATTTTCGGTCTTCAGCAAGCCACGCTCCTTTAGTGATGCCAATCTGTCTAGAATTCTTCCAACCCCAAGGTCCCTTAGAACAGATCTTGCAATGTCCATTTCGTTAAAACCTTCGTTCTTTTTTACTGCCAGATGTAGGAATTCTAGATCAATATGATCTATTTTTTGCACAGTTTTTGATAACTAGCGTCAAATAAAATTCTAAATGTCGTGATGGTATAACCAAGTTACCAATTACTTTTATAACTAAAAAACGGTTCATAATTATTGGACAAGCTGCAAGCATGCACGCTCGGTGCGACTGTATTTTTCATTCTGGCTTCCACCGGAAACGTAATGGCAGATACCATTGATTCACCAAGAAAACAACTATCAAATGGTATAGCGCCACAGGATGTTACTTGCCAACAAAACTTGCTTTTGGCCATACTCTCAAATAACGTACCTGTGTGCGTAAAGCAGTCGACGGTATTGATGCTGGAGCAACGTGGATATAATTTTACTTTGATTAAAGAGCAAACACAAGCAAAACCGTATGTGAACTCTATAGAAACAAAGTTACCAATGACACCACAACAAGAAACACCGACGCGTAGTTCTGTATCATCTAATATTTCTGGACAGACTGGAAAGACAAGTGTGCAAATTGAAACAATTCCTGCGTCGAGTCGTTCAATAGTGAATTTCTATATTACGGATGATGATCTCAATACCAGTCGTAACGGTGTCGACATAATACAAACGCAAGGTCTTGTGGAATTTTACATAAATGGTGTGCAGATAGATGGACCTAAAACTATGATTGAGACAGGACCCAACACCGGCACATTCTATTTGAGACTTGAGCTGCCATCGACGATCAATGGATCTCCAATTACACAAAATGACATTGTTGAAATACGATACCTTGACGAGTCGGATTCATCAGGACAACAAAGACAGAGTGTCAAATCAATACCTCTATCACAGACATATGCACAGGTGCAGACTTCGGGGGGAGGGCAGTCAAGAATTGGTCATGAATTTATTGTCAGGATATACGAACCAGATGCAAATTTGGACTCTAAAAGTGTGGACAGAATTCCGTTGAGCAGAGTGGAGTACCGGGGACAGGGTGGAATAA
>JAWCRP010000107.1:0-3890 GCA_038869175.1 Candidatus Nitrosotenuis sp.
GAGCAGATAATGGCATCAATTAACTTTTGGAAAAATAGCTAATCTTATTTTTGATATAGTCTTAAAATATAGGTGCCTGTTTTTATGGAGCGGATTTCATGTTTACTTCGAGGGATATCTACACGAATCTGACACTCGGTTGTCCTTTTGAACTATGATTTTATGTGTTCTTTCCTTGTGAGCGATCAGACCAGCATTTGAGAAAAATCGAGTTTGCACGTATCACAATGAAAAGGCATGATGTGTAGATTACATTTTGATAAAATGGATTTTCATTATTAGCTGGATTTCTTATCAGCATTGAAAGAGAGAACTATGGCGAGCCGGCAGAAATCAACACGTTCACACTTGTGCTTGCAGGGTCTGGTATCGACGTCTCTCTCATTACAAGTGGATCCAAACTCTACAATAAGAATTGCAGCATACGTAGTTGGTAGAATAGAATTACTGGGAGGGGACATGATCATAAAGGGCGACATCAAAAACATATTCAATCTCATCACTACCGCAAGTATCTGGTTTGTAACATTAATTGAAATGGCAATCAAGTTTGGTTACTATGCCATTGTGGGCACCATGTGTGCGTTCTCCGCAAATCCCATATGTGGCAAAACTAAAAAAGAAAAATCCCCAATCAATATCAAAAAACACAGATGCTGACTAACTCCTCCGATAGACTCGGATTGGCGTTTTCTGTATACTGTGTGGTTGCTGATTTTCGATGGGCATCACTAATAAAGGAACCAGTATTTATCATCTTAAAATGCAGAAAATACTGCCAAATGCACTGTTGACAATGTGCGGCTCAAATCGATTATGCGTTGTAATTACGTCTTTGTTAGTTGTACTGCCAACAGTAATTGGAATTTCATACTCGCAAATTCCAGACTACAACAGGCCTTATGCTCCAATATACACAGACAAAGATGTGTATACATGGACTGACAAAGTGCGCATAACAATAGTTGCACCAAGCTGGAACGAAAACAGATATGCAATAGACTCTATTGGCGGGGAAACATCGCATCCAATCAGAATCTCAACATCAAGCAATTTTCTCAAGCCTTACCGGCTGGTTGAAACGGAGGCAAACAGCGGCATCTTTACTGGCGAAGTAATCCTGACTGGATTTTTGCATGATGCAAACGGTGATGGCAAGCCTGACACAAATCCAAGGACTATGGGTAATGGTCCTACAGGTGGGCTACTGGAGACTACAAGGGATGATGGAATAACCATATCCTTTGAGTTTGCAAAAGGAGTAGTTCTTACACATAGTGCAAAGATAAAATGGAATGAAGGTACAATTCGATTTTCAGAATCAAACTATCTGGCATCAGATCAGATTATCGTCAGGGTGATAGATCCTGACATGAATCTTAATCCTGAGACTCCAGACCGTGTTATCGTTGATGTTACATCTGATTCGGATTTTGCTGGAATCAAGGTCATTGCAACTGAGACTGCAGATGATTCTGGAATGTTTGTTGGCACATTTCAGCTGACCCAGTCCACAAGATCCAGCACCAACCTGTATGCTATTCCAGGTGATACGATAACTGCAAAATACACCGACCACACACTGCCAGGACCATCAAGCATTACATCAAGCAAAGACATTCTTGCATATGCGGTGATTGGCTCAAACACACCTGATACACAAAGAATCACGTTGGGCCAAGTTCACATAGTGGACTCGACAGGAAATGCAGTAAATGGAATAGAGCCATTTCAGCAAATCCAGATAGTCAACAATGTGCAAAACAACGAGGACTATCCACAAAAGTTCACATGCATCATACAGATAAGCGACTCTAGCGGTGCAATCATCTCGCTTGCATGGATTGGAGGCGAGCTTGACGTTGGACAAAGCTTTGATGTGTCCCAGTCGTGGATTCCGCAGGAAATTGGCATCTATAAAATAGAATCGTTCGTGTGGCGTTCTCTTGATGATCCAAAACCTCTATCGCCAAGTACGGTGCAAAGTATCGTGGTGCAGTAACCAGAATATTCTTGTAAAAAACATCGTGATCAATTCAACAAATAAGTCTATAAGGGAGATTTTTTGATCGACAATAAACTGTGATAATATGGGCAAATTACTCGAAAAAGCACTAAAAGATGGGCTATCGGAAAACAAATGTGTGCTTGGAGCAAAGCAAGTAGTACAGTCAATTAAAAACGCAAAACTTGTAATAGTTTCAAAGTCGCTGACAAAAGAATCATCTGAAAAAATCTCCGAGCTTGCAAATGACAACAAAATATCGTCACTGCAGTTTGATGGCTCATCAGTCGCGCTGGGAAAATTATGCGGCCTGCAATTTCGAGTTTCAGCAGCATCACTTACTTCAATTCCAGACTCTAACATCAAAGCAATTCTAAAAGAAGAGACAAAATGAAAATCATCAACATCTCTCAAAGTTTAAATGAGACACAGAGCGTGTCGGAATAATTAGTGAAAATGCCTCAAACAATCAAACTAACGACTGATCAAATGCGTTTAATCTCGCTATTTCAAAATGTTACAGGAGCATCAGCTCGTGATTGCGTTGAGGATGAAAAGCAAAACCGTGTTATCTTTGTAGTAAACGAGGGCAAAATGGGTCTTGCAATAGGCAAGGGCGGAGCCCACATACGCAATCTGCAAAATATTGTTAAAAAGAATGTTGAATTGGTAGAATATTCTGACGATCCTGCCACGTTTTTGAAAAACATGCTCAATCCAAAACTCGTAAACGAAGTAAAACTTAACAAAAGACTCGATGGCTCAACGCAGGCCATTGTAATCGTCGATCCAAAGAAGAAGGGAATAGTGGTTGGTCGCGAGGGCAAGAACGCAGAAAAGGCCCGCCTTCTTGCAAAAAGATACTTTGAAATTACAAGCGTTTTAATTAACAGTCCTGACAAAATGAGTGAGTAATATGGCAAAGTCTCCATTAGGATTATTCGCAGGAAGAGTTTTGAAGACCAAAAGAAAGAGACAGCGATGGTCTATTGGCACATACAAAAGACGAACCCTTGGTCTTGATCGCAAATCAAACCCGATGGGAGGCTCACCGCAAGCAAGAGGAATCGTATTGGAAAAAGTCGGAATTGAGGCAAAGCAACCAAACTCTGCCGTAAGAAAATGCGTTCGCGTTCAACTGATAAAAAATGGAAGAACAATCACTGCATTTTTGCCTCGTGATGGCGCAATGAACTTTATTGACGAACACGATGAAGTACACATAGAAGGAATGGGGGCATCCATGGGTGGTGCAATGGGAGATATTCCCGGAGTAAGATTCAAGGTATTCAAAGTAAATGGCACATCTCTGCGAGAGCTTGTGCGCGGAAGAAAAGAAAAGCCGAGGAGATAAGGGATGGCAGAGACTGCAAATCTTTTACTATTTAGAAGATGGGATCTCTCACAGATCGAGATAAAGGATCCGGGACTAAAAACCGTAATATCACTTAAAAGATCAATTATGCCTCTAACATACGGACGCTCCTCGCTGAAGCGATTCAACAAGGCAGAAGTAAACATTGTAGAAAGACTGGCAAACAAGCTCATGCACTTTGGTAAAAAATACGCAAAAAACACGGGAAGAATGGGCGGCAAGAAGGCAAGAACGATAAACACAGTAAAGGCAGCATTTGAGATAATCCACCTAAAAACTGGCAAAAATCCAGTTGAGGTACTTGTCAGGGCAATAGAGTATTCTTCTCCAAACGAGGATACTACAAGAATAGTATACGGAGGAACTGCATACCATGTCTCAGTCGACGTATCCTGCTCGGCCATGACCAGCACCTCGTCAAAAAAACGATCCACGAGCGGCCGCAGCTCGGCGATCAGCAACAGCGCTTCGCGATAGCGCCCGGCCAGACGATGACTCTCGGCTTGCTGC
>JAWCRP010000108.1:0-3846 GCA_038869175.1 Candidatus Nitrosotenuis sp.
ATCATTGCTTTTGATTCCACCGATTTGAGAACCTGGCTATCGCCTGACTCTATCTCATATGTTACGACATCCGCTTTTGTTGCTAACTCAAATATTGCATTTTTGTCCTTAAAGTCGGCTTTGATCTGTTTTGCGCCAGCTTGATAAGCAGAGCAATTTTCCGTTGGATCTAATACTATTACATCTGATATGTATTGTGGCATTCTTTTTGCTGCCTCTGTAAGCATCATCCCAAGCTGCCCCCCACCAATTATCCCTAGAATGTAAGTCAATACCATCAAAATCAAAAATGGGCTAAAAATAGTTAGTTTTTCTAATTAATTGATTCATCGAGTACGATATTGTTAAAAGCAGCATTTGATTTTGTGAGTGTATGGTGGCAAAAAAGCCAATAGTTGGGATAATTATGGGTTCAAGCTCGGACAGCAAAATAATGCAAAATGCAGCCAAAATACTAGATGAGTTTGGTGTAAAACACGATGATCAAATCGTCTCAGCACACCGCACTCCAACACGCCTTGAAGAATATGCCAAGTTTGCAGAAAAGAGTGATTTCAAGGTAATAATTGCCGGCGCTGGGGGTTCGGCGCATCTTCCAGGTATGATTGCATCACACACAGTAATTCCAGTTGTGGGTGTGCCAATCATGGTTTATAATGATAAATCTGACCGTAAATCAGAACGTTTCAAATTTTCAGCTTTTGGCGGTCTGGATTCGTTATTGTCGATAGTTGAAATGCCAAATGGCTCTCCTGTGGCAACTGTTGGAATCAACAAGGCAGCAAATGCTGCACTGTTTGCCCTTAAAATATTGGGTAGCGAATATCCGGAAATCAGAAGCAAATTGAAACGATTCAAAGAAAAACAGCATCAATCTGTGGTTGCCGAGTCAGATGAGCTAAAGAAAGCAGGCCTTGTGAAATTTGTTCAGAAAAAGTTCTAAACTAGGGTAGAATCTTAAACTGAATGTTTTTTGACTTTAAATGTGCAATGAGTCTTTGTGCATGTTCTTTTCCTTCGGTTTCCAAGCTTAGTGTCACTCCGGCAGTTCCGGCATCTATGTTAGAGCTTAGTCTATCATGAACCACCTCCACTATGTTAACACTAAGTGTTGCAATTTCATCAACCACTTCTTTTAGGGCACCTGGCTTGTCTTTTAGTAGTATGAATAATCTGATCATTCGCGTCATCGCAGTCAATCCTTTTGCTACTATCTGTCCGAGCAGATACATATCCACGTTTCCTCCGCCTAGTATTGCTACTACTTTTTTATTTGGCGCAGGTCTTGCGTCGAGAAGGTGAGCTAGGGCGACTGCACCTGCCGGCTCTACCACCATTTTTGCTCTCTCCATCAATAAGAACATAGTTTTGACTATCTGTGTGTCGTCAACTAGCACTATATCGTCTATCATCTGATTGATTATCTTGTAGGTCATCTTTCCTGGCATCTTTACCGCAATTCCGTCTGCAATGGTTCTGTTTCCCTTTACTGCTTGCAACCTTCCTGATTTTATGGAGTTTTTCATTGCGGGAAATGCTTTTGATTCGACTCCAATTACCCTAATCTTGGGATTGTGTTTTTTTACTGCCAGCAAAATGCCTGCGGCAAGCCCACCTCCACCTATTGGAACATAAATTTCATCGACATCTGGCAGATCCTCTAAAATTTCAAGACCAATCGCACCATTTGCAGCAATTATTTGCGGATCATCAAATGCATGAATTATCTTAGCATGAGTTTTTTTGGATATGTTTTGTGCTACTGCCCAGGCTTCATCATAATTTCTCCCTTGCAGTACGACCTTTGCTCCATATCCTCGTGTAGCCGCTACCTTTGCAGGTGAAGCAGTTAGTGGCATTACTATTGTGCACGGGATTTTCTCAAGCTTTGATGCATATGCAATTCCCTGTGCATGATTTCCTGCAGATGCTGCAATGACGCCATTCTTTTTCTCCTCTTTACTTAATGTCTTGAGTTTTGCGTATGCTCCTCGAATCTTAAATGAGCCGGTTTTTTGTTGGTATTCTGCTTTCAAGTATACTTTGGAGTTGGTTAATTTGCTAAATGTTTCAGTGTAGTGTAATGGTGTTTTTCTTATTACATTGCTGTAGGAATTTCGAACTCTTACAATATCTTCATACGTGGGAATCAACAGGTTTGATCGCGTTTCGTCAACTATTTAATTTCTTGTTTAAAATTTTCAATTATATGATTTTTTTACGCGGATTTTGTGCCTGTATTTGCTAACTCTGGATAACCTTAAATACGTTGACGATGATCGTACATAATTAGTCAAAGGAACCGTTCTCCCCTTGAACTAGAGTCACTTTAGTTCGCGGTCCTTTGACTATTTTGTTATACAACCAAATGTGTCCGATATAAGAATTTCTTAATTTGATAGTGATGTTATAATGTAATCAAATGTATTTACAATCTCTTGCTTCGTTTGACTTGACATTCTTCTAGGATCAAAGATTGCTTCCTTGGCAGTCTTTTTAAGAAAGTCCAAATCAAAAACGCACAGGCATCCTTCTTCACCGGTTACTAATCGATTTTCATCTATTAACACGGATGTGGTCTGATATGTTTCCATAAGTAGATTGTCAAGCTCGTTGAACAGCTCTTTTTTCCTTTGTTCCTTTGCCTTAAAATCATAATCTGTTTTTTCGTTTATCTCGCTGCTTAATTGCTCACGAAATTCATCCTTGTTGAACAATACCTCAAAAAGTGTCTGTTCATCTATGCTATTATATCCCATTGCCTCGAGTTTTTCTTTTATTATACTATCTGTAAGATCTGCCAATTCCTGTTCCTTGGTCTTGGTATCGTCAAGTAAATCCGCAAGCTCCTTTTGAATCTTAGGTACCCTGCTGTCTGGTTTGTAGTACAGCAAAGCATGATATTGCAGCGAAATGTGCCATAGAAGAATATAGTTCCCGATCTTTTTTTCTAATTTGAGAAATATGCGTCTGAGATCTTCGTCAGTTGTTGATGACACTCCTGATGTCTCCCAATCTGCCATCTTGTTTCTTATTGATTCGTAGAATGTGATTATGCGTGATGGCTCAAATGTGGTTTGCTCAACTATTGTGGTATCGCCAAGCATGACCTTAACGGAAACAGGTCTTGTTAACTCTTCTATGTTTTTTTGAAATATTTTACATATTTTATCAGATTTTTGGGCAAGTGTATTGAAAAACTCATCATCGGTTTTACTTCCTATCCGCACATCTCTGGCTTTATTTTGAGCCTAAAAATCTTTAGTGTTTCTACCATGCGCATATGACGGTCTATCAAATTCTTGATGATATTTGGGTAAAATACGCATATTTTTGATGGTTGTGTGTTTCGGACTGCAACTGCATACTATTTGGTCTTAAAAAGACCAATTTCTTATATATAAAATAGGTGTATACAATCTGATGTCAGTGGGCAAAATACTATGTAACGTCTGTAGTGTAAAAGTTATAGAATACTACGATGTGACTTATAAAGGCCGACGTGGTAGATGCCCAATCTGTGATGCCAGTTTTCCACTGGACTAGGCGAAATACCCAATGAGCGGTACAGAAAACAACAAGATAAAGGATGACATTCCAAGAAAGTCAGACTCCAAAAGAGACTACGGTATCATCGATATGATGCTCAGTTCGTCTGGTCAGCGTGTTGTAGACTCTGAGACGTTGATAAAAGAGACACAAAACCGAGTCTGGCATGCACTAAAAAGTGGATATGAATACTCCCCCGTAGAAGACGCATCGGACAAGCTCCTAAGACAACATGTTTCATCTAGACTTAAGATGTTTGTACTCTATGTTGATCTTGTTGGTTCCACCAACATTACA
>JAWCRP010000109.1:0-3820 GCA_038869175.1 Candidatus Nitrosotenuis sp.
CGGGTTTTACCTTGCTCTCAATCAGCTTTAGGAACGACTTTTTTGCGTTTAACGTCACATCTGCTTCCATGGACTTGCGCAACCCAGTAACACCTTCAGAGACAGTCTTACTTTCATGCATTGCATGATCTTTTGAATCAGAGGTATGTGTATTGTGCGAGTCAGACGTATTGTTTGCGCCATGCATATCAGCCATGTTGTGGTCTTTGGAATCAGAGGTATGTGTATTGTGCGAGTCAGACGTATTGTTTGCGCCATGCATATCAGCCATGTTGTGGTCTTTGGAATGTGCCATTTCTTTTTCTGCATCAGTTGCCTTTGTGACAATAATCTCAATTGCGTTTCTTTGCTGTTGCACTGGTGGCTCATACACCCAACCTACTTCAATCTTGTAGTCACCAACGATTTCAGATTTGTGAGCATGTGCGCTTGCCAACAAACCTATCGATACCACAGCAATCGCTAGCAGTGTTAAGCTTTTGTACATACCATACTTTCCAAAGAATTCCTAATTAATGATGTGGTACAATTCTCAAATGCCGTATTTTAGATTGAACTGAATATGTCAGAGATATTGTTTGCAGTGTTCTCAATGAATGTTGGTTTTTGTCTGTCCACCAACATGCCAACAAGATGCTTGTTAGACAAAGCAAATACAATTCCCCGGTTGTTCACCGTACGCTCTACTATCCCATCATCAGATAGAGATTTTAGACACAAAGATACCGTTCCCTGTGACTTTTTTGCAATTGATACTATTTCTTTGAAAGATAGATCAGCATCAAGAAGATTCAGCATTATAGTACGGGCAGTTTTGTTTCTTAGATTTTTTATTATAATGGTCTCTTCTTTTTGCATCCCACACGGATACATCCTCATTACCCTAGGCGTTCGTTCAACTAGGATTTTGCCAGATTGTTCAATTTTCGTTAGATGATGACTTAGGACACCATTTTTCAGTCCGGTCTCCCTCATTATCTCAGAGTATCGTATTCCAGGATTTCTGTTTATTATTTGAATTATTTGCTCTGCTCTATCCATATTAATCACGTCTAAAGACACCTATTGAGAATATACCAAGCATTCCTATAATAAGCAAGTGGCTAATCTCAAGCATGGTTGTATTTCCCAAATAGAATGTGAACGGCCATGCCACCTCGATTATCGTGAAAACTTCAGCTCCAATGAACATTGAAAATGCAATTGCAGCAATAGCAAGTCTTTTTGTTTTTATCTTCACATACGCATATAGAGTTGAAATTGTAAGAAATATCGCAAGTGCAAGACCGGCTATGTGTAAGCCGATATGAGCAATATGAAATCCATGAAATAGGTTTGGCAATATTACCGGAAGCAGCATTACTCCTATGGCGGCAAATACACTGATTACGAACAGATTACTTTTTCTTTCAATTAGATCTTCAAAAGTAGACAACACCACATCTAAGTATGTAAAAAATTTAAACAGACTGGTAGAATCATCAAAAAATATAGGAATTTAGGGCTTTGCTGGTGGAATTGGGCTCACCGGTGAACCAGTAGCGCCGCCCACAATAGAGTTTATTGCGTTTGCGATGTCTCTTAAGAAGTTGAAAATATCCCAATTATCTTTGCGTATCTCACCTATTGCCTTTCGTAGGTTGGTTGGATGTGTTTGCTCTGTAACTCCACCGTCGGCATCTGGCCAGTATACAGATGTGGTCATATTTGAGAGGCCAAAGCCACCATTTATTGTGGCAGTTCTATTGTTTACACTACCAAATACGCCCTCAAGCGAAATTGCTTTTACGTTTCTTCCATCAGTCCATAGGTTGATTTTAGTGGGCCCTATTTTGGTGTCATTAAAGTAGTTTATTGAGCCATAAACGTTGTACAGTGTCAGTCCTTGCTCTGTATAGTATTGTCTTGTGTTTTGTCTATACTGACCACCCTTCCCATATCCACCCTCGGATGGAGATAGCGGCCTTAAGAAGCCGGATCGTTTATCAGTAAATCCATATGTTCCGCCCTGATTTACCACACAGTTGTAAGCCTTTCCCGTAAGCACTCCAGATGTATTGGTACCAGTATCACAAAACAGGCCTGCAGTTCCAGCTCCAGGATTGTCAGCTACTAAGCCATCATTGTTTCCTATGGCAAACTTTACACCACCTGTGGGAGATGCCTGACCTGCCGAGTTGACGAGTTTAGATGCAGGAAAGAAATATGTATCGACTTTTAACGATTTTCCCACTGGTGTAAAGTCACTCAGTGTGAAAGCATTTGCAGTCTGTTCTCTGTGTGCGTTACCTATACGTAATTGAGTAAGTATATGCGTCATAGTCACTTCAAGGTCATGATAACCATCAGTGAACGCAGGCTCAGATGTCTCCCCAATCACAACCCTTACTTCGTGCATGTCTGCGTTGTAGCATTTTTGTTCGATCTGGCAGCTTGCTGAACCTGTACCATTACCCGGCTTGAAACTAAAATTAATGTGAGCCGATGCATCACCAGGCACAGATAACACCAAGATCATGCCAAGTGCCAACAAAGTCATCAGTAGAGTACTGATTTTATTTTTCATTACCACTCTACAAAAAACATTTACTATAAAATGAATTTGGTAGAATGTGAAAAGTTGTTTTACATTTCTACTAGAAATATTATATCTAGAACTTGAAGTTCGTTTGTTAATGAAAAGAATTCATCTATTTGCAATAGTGGCAATAGTAGCTACAGGAATTACAAGTCTGGCATATCACAATGCCAATGCAAGTCATGGATTTGAAGTAGGTGCAGGCCCAGGCGCGTTGCCTCCTGCAGTCACAGTCGCACTAGCAGGCCAAGTGATGAAGCCAGGCGACTTTCTACCTCTGGTAGACTATAGTCCAAACTTTGTTGCAGGTCATTTGTTGGTCAGAATTCCCTGTGACAATAATGCAAAGCCACTTGTAACACCCGTTGCAGGTCATATTGATGAGAAGGCTTCTAGAACTTGGGTTGCCGTCGCCCAACTGAACTACATAGAACACGCATCAACCCCAGGTCAGACCTGTGTCTATCACTCACATGTACCAGCAGTAGATCTAGTCGATGTTGGAAACCCAGGTGCACCGAGAATTACAGACATAGGACTACTCAACCAAGGAACAAGCAATGTAGTATTTAGAACCGGAAATGCAATGTCATTTACTCTGCTCAGAGTAATTGGGGAGATAAATCCGCCAAACAATTATGGTGAAGGCGGATTTGCGCCAGCATCAGGGGCAGCAAGCATATACAAAACTGCACCGACGTTCCCTCCGGTCAATCAAGCCAGCCCATCAATTCCATTTGATCACGACCACGATCATTAAAAACAAAATTTTATTTTTTATTTTTATTTCTCATACGTTTAGGTTTTTTATATTATACGTTAAGGATAAAACCATCTGTTTTAGAGTTCTACTAGAAAATTTATCAAGACATAATTATTTCCCCACATGTTGAGAACACCAAATTATACAAAAATACTAACAATTTTACTAACACCGATATTGATTACAACAGTATTAATTGCCAACGTAATAATGGCAGATGCTGAGACGACAATTCAAAATTGCTTTGGCTGCCTTAATAATACAAAAACCCAGATTCTCACAATATTTAATTTTCAAACAAAAGACACGCCGTTTCTTGCAGGAAACGCAACATTTCTAATACAGCCAAATCCTTATGCACACACAACCAACTCTACTGACTATCTGGATCTTACTACTTGGTTTAATTTTGTAGTAACGGATAATGGACAATTTGATGCAGACCCAATGCTTGGAGTTATCGAGCTTGTTGGAGTTAA
>JAWCRP010000110.1:0-3700 GCA_038869175.1 Candidatus Nitrosotenuis sp.
GCTCGCCTATTGGAAGTGCGAGTATGAGGACAAACAGGGCAGGTCCGAGTACAAATCCCGCCGAACTTACCTTGAAATCTGATTTTTGCACCACTTGATGCACTCATTTTTTGAATTTAAATAAGTTTGAACACAAACTGATGATAATCTTGCTGCGGGTAAATCAGATGCAATAACTAGGCATCGCATCACGGTAAGAGTTGAAGTACCCATTATCACAGTTTGTGTTCAAATGTACCCAAAGTGTGGATTATTTGAGCATGATTCCGGTTTTGCGGCATGCCTTAAAATTATATTATTCGTTCCAAGTTCCGAGCAAGGTATGCTTGACATGGCTCTATGCTATAAAAACATGAAAAGTGAAATTGCTCCATTGTGGTATGACCACATTTGATGCAGATCTTTTTGATATCTTTCCTACATTGAGAGCAGATGGCACATGACATCTGTATTCCACCACATTTTCTGCATGATTCATCTGGCATTTTCAGAAGTTTTGTTTTGTATTGATATAAAATACTAGATAAGAGAATACGGTATGCCATGAAGGCATGCCGCAAAGATAGAACAATCGACTAATACTAACATCAATGCATGAAACTATGAATGTTCTTCTTCTCGCTCCATTTTGTATCACGGCAACAATAGTTATTGTCATGATAGTTATTCTATCACCGAATGCTGCAGATGCAAAGACTATCACGTCCAATAGTTATCAGTGTGAAGCAAGATATGATACGTATAGAAGCCTTGGCGAGGCAAAATTTGTTGAAAAATATCGCAATACCAGCATAGTGAATAGCTGTTTAAAAATGTACAAGGACCCAAATTGGTATTTTTCAGGCAAGAACAAAATAGACAAATACCATGATCAAATAAAGGCAATTGAAAACGCCAAAATTAAACAGCCGCATGTAGAAATAATCAAAAAACAGATTGCCGGTAACGGCAAATACCTTATCAGTTATAAGATTTGTGCACAGAACCAACACATACCGCAGCCAACAGTCTTGATTAGCTCAAAATCCGAACAGTTCTTGGCAGTATCGTACAAATCCGTATCAAGTAATGCATGCAAAACTTTTCAGGCGCAAATCAAATCGCAATCTTCAATGGAAATAGATGTCAAGTACGTGCAAAGCATCAAGGATCCAGCTCTGAAATCAATCAGAATTGTGAATCTGGAAAGAGTCTAGTTTTGGCGTGTAGAACATGATCTTGCCCAGAATCACATTAGAAAATATTATTAGTCATTAGCAAGTAGGTTGCGGCATGCCTTCCAGTGTATCTCCGTTTGGAAACCTCTATGCATACAAACTGTACACGTTGCCAACTGCAAAGAGATTGTTTGGCAGTTATTCATTTAGAAGAAAGCCCACCATAAAACATCACACCAATGTACAAAAGATGTTAGAGATTCTCTCTCAAAATGGCCCGCTTACCACATGGGGTATGGCAAAGGTAAATTTCCAAAACGATGTTTCGGGAATAAGAACCAAAGAAAAAGAATACAGAAGACTGTTAAAGGGCAGAAAAGACAGAGGGAAGCACTCTCCAGGCGTGCTTGATGTGGGCCTTGTGGTAGTTGAAGGCAAGAGCTACAATCGTGGACCATCTGATATCTACAGGCTTTCCCTTCCAGGGATCCTATACTGCATTGAAGTCTTGGATTTAACGCACAAGGAAATTGACACCATGGCAAGGCATCATGCCACGGTTTTGCCGTGGATCTTTGGTAGGTGGGAATATCTCAAATCTGTCATAGGAAACGATGTTTACAGAATAAAGACGCTTGCTGGCGGGACGTTTTTGGACAATATTCAGGTGACAAAAATGTCAAAATTTCCAATATTTGAGCTCCTAACATATCTGTCGATAAAATACCAGGAAAATTATGAGTACATTGATGAGAAGGATCTTGCAGATCAGATCTCATGTTGGTTCTATACGCATCTTTTGATTCCTGCAAAGCCTCAGGAAAGATCAAGTGTGGAGAACAATAAGCTAAAGAAGATACTAAGTGGCGATAAGGATTTGAAAACATGGTATTACGGATTTGTCAAGGAGGCCATAAAGTTCTACGATGACAGGTTCAAGACCATCAAAAAGCTGGAAAAGATTTAGGCGTACTTTGAGATTAGTTGTTCCAGTGTTTCAAACGAGTACGGTTTGTTAATGGTGTCAATCAGGGCCATACTTTTTGCTTTTAGGTGTTTTTTTTCATCTTGGTTGTACGCCGTGATCAAAATTACCTTGGCGTTTGGATCATGTTGTTTTATCTTAAAAAATGCGTCATAGCCATCCATTTTTGGCATCCTGATGTCCATAAAGGTAAGATTAGGTTTGATGTCCTTGTATTTTGCCACCGCCTCATCCCCATCTTTTGCTGTAAAGACGTCATGTCCCATACCCCGGATCATGAATGCGGTATTTTCCAAGAGATCAAGGTCGTCATCCACAACCATGATGATTTTGCCAGACATCCAATTACACTGGTAGGGACACCATAAAAAATTTACTTACAAGTTTTTCATTCTGGTGGAACATGCGGTAACATCAATGTAAACATGGTGGGGTTGTTCCTAAACGATATTGTACCCCCATGCTGTTCCACTATATTCCTACAGCTTGCAAGTCCAAGTCCAGTACCCTTTTGTTTTGTAGTTACCAGTGGCTTGAATATGTCAGATTCTACCTCCGGAGCAATGCCTGGACCTGTGTCTTCTATTTCCACCACAATATGCTGAGCATCTTTTTTGAGACGTATGGTGATTTTCCCTTCGTCTTCACCTATTGCCTGCACCGAATTTAGTATCATATTGATAAACACAATTTCCATTTTCTTCTCATCGCAGTGCAATTCCGCATCATCTCCCTCAATTATTACTTGAATTCTATTTGGAATTTCTATAGATTTGATTGCAGACTCTATTATACTCCTTACAGATATCGGCTTGATATCAAGTGGAGTGAACCTGACATAGTTAAGCACATCCTCCACTTGGTGGGACATCCTTGAAATTGCCCTGTCAATTCTCTGCATTACCGCATCAAGCTCTGCTTTACCTGACGGGTTTCGTTTAATGATATCTATGCCACTTCGAATCGTGCCAAGCGGATTTTTCATATCATGCGCCATACTGGCTGCAAGCTCGCCTATTGCGGTCAGACGCTCATTCTTAACCCTGGCATTTGCTTCTGCCAGTTTTTTTTCAGTTTCAAACAGTTTTTTGAGGGATGATTCCATATTGTTAAACGAACTGACTATGGAATTTATTTCGCTTATCCTGCTTTGCTGCATTTTTGCATCAAAATCTCCGGTTCCAAGCTTTGTAGTAATCTTGGCAAGATGACCTAGCGGCTTTGTAACAAAATGCGATAGGATAAAGCTTAATGCGATGGCAGAGATTATTCCAAGTATAGTAGATATTATTACAGTATTTCTTAGATCCACAAACTCGCTTAGGACTACTGACTCGTCCTGTTTTATTACAACTTTCCAGTCAAATCCCTTAAAGTCTTTGTACCCAATAGATGATGCGTATGAGATCAATCTGACGTTTCCATTATCCATGTTTTCTATTGTTCCAGTCTCGCCCACGAGCTGATCAAAGTATGCCAGCTTTTTTTCAGGATAGTAGACACCTTTCTCATAGATGACATTTCCTGCATTATCAATGAGAACCACGTTCTTTTTTGA
>JAWCRP010000111.1:0-3677 GCA_038869175.1 Candidatus Nitrosotenuis sp.
CTAACATTCTTTCTGCAGTATTGTTGTCTACTCCTGCTACGACTGCAAAATCTGATGGACTAATTCCACCTGGTATGATGCCATCAATCCCGCTCAGCCACATTCTTGAATTCATATGTGAACTGCGGCGATTTGAATTTTAAATATTGTACGCTGGATTGTTACTGTACATGATGTCAGCTATGGGTAACTCAAAATGAATACCGCCGCTTGCGTCTCATTGGAGCTTTAAATTAGATGTCTTGTTAGTTAGATGTGTGCGCATAATCTTGGCGTCAGTTATACTTTTGTCTTGTCTTGCCACTGTTTTTGCAGAAAAGGGCACGTTTGTTGATACAATACAATTCATACAGTATCTTGAGGAGAGCACTGCTTTAGAAGAAGTAAAGAAGGGAAATCTTGATATGTATTACTCTAGAATACCGTCAGAACTGCTGCAAGACAAGGAATCGACCTCCAATATCAAGGTGTTTTATGTCACAGGTGGCTCGTTCTCTCTTTTGGTCAACCCCGCCCAGTCCGACAAATTCAACCCGTTCTCAATCAGGGATGTGAGATTCGCACTGAACTATCTGGTTGACAGGGATCTAATCGTAGATGAACTAATGAATGGAAACGGCGTACCAATGATATCAAATTACGGTCCATTCGATCCTGATTATCTTTTGATAGTATCGGAGATTGAAAAATTTGGATTTAGGTATAATCCAGAGTACGCAAACCGATTGATCACTGACGCGCTTGAGGAGCATGGTGCCAAGAAAGTTAATGGAAGATGGACATTAGATGGACTACCAATTGAGGTCACGCTCTTCATTAGAAATGATGATTCTATTCGCAAATCAATAGGTGAGATCCTGTCTGCAGAGCTTGAGAAGACAGGATTTACAGTTCACAAGGATTTTGGGGATCTAAACAAGGCATTCGTGGTGGTATATGGTTCTGATCCTGCGGAGCTTAAGTGGAGCATATACACGGAAGGTTATGCCGGAAGGTCTGCGTTTGTAAAGTATGATTCCCTTGGACTTGCCCAAATGTATGCGCCGTGGTTTTCCAATATGCCCGGCCTGAACAATCCGACATACTGGAACTATAAGAACGAGTATCTTGACAGTATAACTCAAAAGATATACTCTGCAAACTTTACATCGTCTGCAGAAAGGGCCAGCCTCCTAAGAGATGCATCGGCAGAAGGCGTAATGGAGTCTGTTAGAATATTTCTTGCGGCAAAGGTAGATCCGTTTGTAGTAAACAAGAATGTCGATGGAGTGATAAACGATTTTGGCGGTGGCATCACGACACGCTTCACAGCAATAAATGCAAGGGCACCAGGAGATGTGATGAAGGTTGGTGTCAAGCAGATTTATCAGGGGGCTTGGAATCCGGTACGCGGATTTTCTGATGCATACAGCAAAAACATCTGGGACACACTCTATGATCCTGGTATATTCAAAAACCCATACTCTGGAGAAAACTTCCCAGTCAGACAAAGCTGGAATGTGGAAACAAACGGGCCGTCAGGTTCCGTAAACGTTCCATCGGATGCTATCATGTGGAATCCAGTATCTCAAAAGTGGGAGATGGTGGGCCCTGACAAAAAGGCAGTCAGCAAGATAACATACAATCTACTTCTTGGAAGCTGGCATCATGGAAAGATGATTGACATGAATGACATACTGTATTCGGTCTATTTTGCTCAAGAATGGGCGTCAAATTATAATCCTGCAACGTATGATCCCGAGTTCTCACCGCAGGCAGCGCAAGGAGCAAAGACATTGGTTGCCATCAAACCCATTTCAGATGATATTGTGGAAGTCTATGTGGATTACTGGCATTTTGACGAATCCGACATTGCTGACTGGGGGAGCGTCTGGGTTACAACTCCATGGGAGATCTCATACGCAATGGAGCAAGCAGTGGTTGATGGGAAGGTATCATTTTCAAGAACCAATGCACAAACTAAGGGACTCAGCTGGCTTTCATTAATAATTCCAAAGGATTCAATGCTCATAAAGCAGTATCTTGACGAATTCCGAGCACAAAAAATGATTCCAGCTGCACTGTTGCAACAAAACATGACTTGGGAATATTTTGAATCACGATATGATGCAGCATCAAAGTGGATAGCGCAGAAAAACCATGCAGTAATTAGTAATGGCCCATTCTATCTTGAGAGCTATTCGCCAGAGGCACGCATAATAACAATTAAGGCGTTTGACAACCCATCGTATCCGTTTGGCGCAGGACATTGGAGCGAGTTTGAAAATCTTCACCTTCCAAAAATAACCAAGATTACAATTCCAGATAACATAGTGCCTGGTCAGCGGGAGGAAATACCAATATCCACTACTGATGCCTCGATGCTGTACTACTTTGTCACTGACTCTTACGGTGAGCAGGTTGACAGTGGGATACTGGATGTAAAAAATGGTGTTACAAGCTTGGTCTTGACGGAAGAGACAACACTCAATCTGGCATATGGTGTTGTCGATTTCAAACTTTATGCGATTTCAGATTCCGTCCTGCGACCTGACATCTATTCGGCAAGCTCAATCGTAGTTGAACCTCAGACGATTCTGGAAGAATCCATACTTGCAAAAGATGAAATACAAAGGGGCTCCAATGTGGGCGTGCTTGCGGCAGTAAGTGGAGCTTTGATAATTGCAGGCATATTATATGTACGCAGGCGTCGAAAGATGCGCCTTGCAAACTAACAATTCCTACTCAAGTCTTATAAGTAAAATTCAGACAGCAGTCATTGAGAAATATGCCTGATGAATCTTGTAGGGGATGTGGTGGCGTACTGACCAAGTGCACAATATGTGCTGAGTGCAGAATGCCAGTAAGCCTCATTTGTATGGAGTGCGGCATGCGCACAAGCGAGCAGATACACGCAATCTGTTTTATGGCAAAAATTCCAAAAATACAAGAGGTCAATGCAGGCCCAAGCGGAATATATGCAAAACAGGTGCTGGCCTGAACAGTGTTACGAGCAAAACGCTAGAACAATGGTACTTAAAGCTTAAGTAGTGTTCTTGAATTTTTTATGATCTATGCGACGTGTAGGCTTGGTCTGTTTTTTAATGGCTATACTGTTGGTTCCAACTTATGCTAATGCGCAGACCTCGCAGATCACGTTGCTTGATACACTTGGAGAATTCAAACGTAATGAGAGAATCTTTGTGTTCGGCCAGGTCGCCAATGTACTGCCTGATCTTTACGTGGTGATACAAATAGTAAATCCAAACGGAGATCTATGCCAAGTTCAACAAATAAAGCCGCTCTCTGACGGACATTTTATCACAGAGCCAGCACCACTTTCCGGAAGCGTCTGCGGTGTTGTTGGGACATATTTAGTTAAGGTATTCTATGGTGACTTTCAGCACACTAGCAGTTTTTCTTTGACTAGTGCAACTTTGCAGGTGCGTAGCGATGTAGAATATCTTGCTGCAGCCAGTCTATTGGTGGAGAAAAAGATTGATTCTATTACAAATCTGAGCGAAGGACAAATAACGGAATTTAAAAACAGACTGGAGCAAATAAAAACAATCTCTGCGTCCCAGACTGCCATATCACAGATGGGAATGTTGTATTCGGATCTGCTGTTTGCAAGTCCTAGCGACTCGGATACTTTCACCTTAAATTCAAAATTCAGACCCGCAATACAAGCAGCATTT
>JAWCRP010000112.1:0-3611 GCA_038869175.1 Candidatus Nitrosotenuis sp.
AAGTAAACACGGATAACAAACCCCGTTAATTACACAGAACCCGTTTTTTGTGTCTGCAATAATCGGTAAAATTTTCGGCTAGCAAAGCTCAGAAAGGCAACGATTGAGATTGTCAATTGTTACCCATGAGCTATTCGTCAGGTAGTATGGTACGACGTTTTTGGTAGCAACAACCGCAGATCGTGTTTTAAAGTAGGTGAAAACTGGTATTTATATACAAAGCACCGAAATTCGTCAAAAAACCGACTCGGTTACGTCCTGATAGTTAAATCTTTTTATTGAGAATCGATAAAAGCACTGTGAACTTATGACGCAAACTACACGGAATAGCGATCGTTGTCCACGTTGCGCTAAAGGATCAATGTTAACGGACGGAAGTACCGGCGAGATGTTTTGTAACACCTGTGGGTTTGTTGCAACAGAACGAGTTGAAGAGGAAGGACCAGAATGGCGTTCGTTCTCAAAGGAAGAAGGAGAGAACAGAACTAGGACCGGAACTCCAACATCACTTGCAATGCATGACATGGGACTTGCAACCATCATAGGCCAAGCAGACAAAGACGCCTCTGGAAAGCCGTTAACCTCATCCATGAAAAGCACAATAGAAAGACTGCGAACATGGGACTCTAGAAGTCAGGTTCACGAGCCAGTAGATAGAAACTTTAGACAGGCATTTTCGGAGCTTGACAGATTAAAGGACAAGCTTGCGTTATCGGATGCTGTAATAGAAAAGACAGCATACATCTACAGGAAGGCATTAGACAAAGGTCTTGTAAGAGGGCGTTCCATCCCAGGTCTTGTTGCAGCTGCGCTGTATGCGGCATGCAGAAACACGGAAACCCCAAGAACGTTGACCGATGTTGCAAACGGAATCAACATCAAAAGAAAGGATGTTGCAAGATGTTACAGGCTACTCCTAAGAGAGCTTGACCTAAAGATGCCTGTGGTAGACCCGATCAAGGGCGTGGCAAGAATAGCAAGCATTGCAGATCTTAGCGAAAAGACAAAGAGAAAGGCACTAGAGTTTCTCAAGGAGGCAAGCAGGATTGAGGTCTCGGCAGGAAAGGATCCCATGGGACTTGCAGCGGCGGCATTGTACCTAGCATGCGTAATGCTGGGCGAAAACAAGACGCAAAAGGACATAGCACAAGCAGCAGGTGTAACTGAGGTAACCATCAGAAATAGATACAAGGGCCTCAAAGAAGCACTAAAGCTCTAACCTCTTTTTTGTTGTCAGATGCATATCTGGGGAAATCATCATTTTAATTACACAAAGTCAAAACCACACCTGTGAAGAAGGTGGCACTTGTTGCAGCGGCAGTTGCAGTAGGAATTGTTTTTACGCTTATTCTGATACCATCAGAGAAAAGCGAGCGTACACAGATATTCCATGCAAGGCTTGCAGATCCGAGGATTTATCAGGACGGATTATTTTCCGACTCGTTCCACATCAGCCAGGGAACGTACGAGTTCCGTTTTGTGCCAAATGGGGACAGCCCAGAGATACTTACTATCACGTTAAGTGGCCCAAGCTTTTCCTTCTCCGAGGATTTTGTGTTGGAGGGCACCCTGCATGAGACTGGAATCTCAAAATACTACACGTGGAATTATCTTGGGCAGACAATCATCGAGATTCCAGAGGAACAGCAGTTGAGCATTACGATTGATCCGCATGGAAACACGCTTGGGCCAGTCTCTGTATATCTGATAAAATAACTGTCGGCGTGGCCCCAAACGCAGAACATGAGAGAATACCTCTCGGCTCCCTTTTCGCCAATGCGTATTGGGACACAAACTAGTTCTACTGGGCCACGCGTCTTTCAGTCGATAGGATTTATGTCCTTTCGCATCATACAATGTAGGAAATTATGATATTTAAGAATTAGTGCAAATTTTTTCAACAAAGATCCAGATTTTAAGAAAACTTTTTCCATATTAGTGAAAAGCAATTTATGAATTGCCTTGGCAGCAAAAGCATGAAATTGGAAGGAAAGGTGGCCTTGATAACTGGTGCAAGCCGCGGAATTGGAAGGGCCATCGCAGAGCTGTTTGTAAAGGAGGGTGCATCTGTGATCATAACTGCAAGGGATCGCACAAGGCTGAAAAAGACTGCAAGTGAGATAGATGCCTTTGCACTAAATGCAGACATTAGACAGGAAGGACAGGTAAAGGATGTCGTAAAAAAGACAGTTGCAAGGTTTGGCAGGCTTGATATTTTAGTGAACAACGCGGGTGTGTTTCCGAGGATCAAAAGGCTGCACCAGATAACGGAGAGGGAATGGAGTGATGTGATCGATGTCAATCTTACAGGACAGTTCAGGTTTACAAAATACGCAATACCACACTTGCAGAAAAGCCGCGGAACTATACTCAATATAGCATCAAATGCAGGCCTCAAGGCATACGAGAACTTTCATGCCGATGCTTACACGGCATCAAAGAGTGCGTTAATCCTGCTTACAAAGTCGTGGGCACTACAGTATGCAAAGGATGGAATCAGGGTTAACTGCATATGTCCTGGCGTTGTTGAGACTGACATGACAAAGGCGTTTCTTGCAAGTATGGCAGACAGGCAGATGCTAAACGCAGAGTATCCGATCGGCAGAATAGGCACAGTTGATGATGTCGCAAAAAGTGCGTTGTTTTTTGTATCAGATGACGCTGCATGGACGACTGGTGCAGTTCTTGCGCTAGACGGTGGCGAATCGGCAAAATAAACCCAATCAATTTAATATCGTTATTCCTCAGTAATATTGTTGGAATCAAAGAGGAAAAAACGTGCCAAAACGATCATACTTTTATCCATAATCTGGTTTGTGGTGACGCTGCCCATGCCGTGGCTCTTTACAACACCAGAGGAGGTTAGACCGCAGGTTTACACTATATTTCAGATAATTGGCCTCATCTCAATTCCGTTTGTCATGTTGGCAGTAGTGTGGACTATAAAGCCAGAGCTTACAACTTGATGGAACTGCCGTTTTCAGATCCTCTAGGCGAGGCTTATCTTGCAGTAGAAGCAGCAAAGAAGGCAAGTAAAGCAGTGATGGAAGTTTATGCGAATGATTTTGCATTTGAGAAAAAGGAAGATGACTCGCCAATTACAAAGGCGGATCTTGAGAGCAACAGGATAATCAGGAAAGTGTTGGAGCCGCTTGGCCTGCCTATTTTGTCTGAGGAGGATGCAGACGACATCTCAAGGCTTGAGCACAGCAGGATTTGGATTGTGGATCCGCTTGATGGTACTAGTGACTTTGTCAATAGAACAGGTGAATTTACAATAATGATTGCGCTTGTGCAAGACAAATTGCCCATCATGGGCATAATTGCAAGACCTGCCATGGACTCGCTCTTTGTGGCACAGCAAAAAGGTGGTGCTTACAAGTTTGAAGGCGGAAGGTGGCAAAAGCTTGCAGTAAGTGATATTTCGGATCTTGCAAAATGCAGGGCCGTCGGTAGTAGATTTCATTTATCAGAGTCAGAAAAGGAGTTCTTTAGAAGACTTGGTGTCAGCAGCTTTGAGAGTAGAGGCAGCTCACTAAAAGTCGCAGAGATATGTATGGGAATGGCAGATGTGTATCTTACCACATCAGATAAGATAAAACACTGGGATA
>JAWCRP010000113.1:0-3565 GCA_038869175.1 Candidatus Nitrosotenuis sp.
CCGCTGAAGCGTAATATCAAATACAAAACAATCGTAAAACCATATCTTAGGCGCAATAATGATTCATGACAGGCTTCATGCAGGCCGGCTCTTGGCAGAAAAACTTGCCTCTATAATAAAAGGCAAAGACTGCATAGTTCTGGCAATTCCAAGAGGGGGTGTAATTGTCGGTGATGCTATAGCAAGGGAGCTTGGGTTACCACTTGATGTGATAATCTCAAAAAAAATCACACCACCAGATTACCCAGAATACGCAATTGGAGCTATAACGTATGATGATATCATACATTTTGGGGATGATTGGAATCGATATTCATCAGATCCTAAATTTAGGCAGGAAATTATTAAAAAGAAAAACGAAGTCATGCGACAGATTATGACGTATCGTGGAAATACTGAATACAATTTTGACAACAAAACCGTGATTCTAACAGACGATGGTATTGCTACTGGTTCCACAGTATGTGCCATTCTAAAATGGCTAGAACAAAAGAACGTTACCGACATAATTCTGGCAACTCCGGTGATCCCGTATATCACGCATGAGATAATAAAACAATTTGGAATCAACATAGTTGCCATTGAGATTCCACAAGAATTCACATCGGTCGGGCAATTCTACAGAAAATTTGATCAAATACCCGATCAAATAGTAGTCAACATACTCTCAAAGTACCGCAAATCTATCTAACTATGAGTACTGGGCAGCTTGCAAACTCTGAAACTTTTCTGCTAACACTACCTAAGGACTTTATTTTACTTATGCCATGAAGTCCCTGACTTCCAATCACAATCAGGTCAGCTTTTCTCTTTTTTGCAATTCCTAGTATGTCAAGAGCGATATCCTCGTTTGCCACTATATCGTACTGCGCAGCAACTCCTTCCTTTTCGCAATGTTTTATCTGTGCAGAGAGCATCTTTTCTGCCTCGGCCCTTGCGGATTTTAGCAACCTCTGTCTTAATTCGCCCTTTGATGCACTACGTAAAAGCCCCATTAGGGCTCCAGGGGGTACCACGTTTCCAGCAGTTATAACAGTACACAAATAGATCGTTCCGCCTCCATTTCTGGCAATCTTGACGGCTTCATTTAGTGCACGTTTTGAGAATTTGGAGCCATCATAGGGAACTAGAATTCTTTGGTAGTTCATATGCTTATTTTACTATCATGACTGGAATCTGGGATTTGTGTAGTATTGCGTTTGAAACGCTTCCAAGGAATACCTCTGCTATCCTTCCCTTACCTCTTGCGCCAATAACTATAAGATCAAACTTTTTGGATTTGGCCGTGTTAATTACTTGATCAACTGGATTCCCATAAACTATCATGTACTTGAATAGTATGCCTTTTTTTGCTGCTTTCAGTTTTGCCTTTTCCATAAACTTGCCAGCCTCTTTTTTTTGGTAAATCTTGTATGGAACGACGGATGGCATAAACTCTGCAGGCAGAAACGATATCACATTTATTCCTAGAATTGTAGCCTGACACGTACGTGCAATTTCTATTGCCTGTGCAAGTGCCTTGAAGGAGGTTGCAGAGCCGTCCATCGGAACAAGAATTTTTTTAATTCTGGTTTGTATCAACAAGTTCCGTCCTCGTTGATTTTATTTAAACATACTATGTACTATCATCAATGGTAATCTGCAATTTTCATTATTGATAATCATGATCAGTGTTTAACTGTCATGAAAACATATTAGAAATGTACGAGAAGAAATTCTCGTGCGTGTGGACGGGAATGCGGGGTGATAACCTCAAAAGTGTACTTCGGTATGCCTTTCTTGCATTCTCGTCTTTTCTTGTTAGTAATCTACACAATGATTAAATCCGCTTCATCGCATTTCGTAGTATGGTATCTGGTTTCTCCAAGATCCTTGTATGCTGTGACGGCTCCAAATATTCAGAAGCAGCGCTCAGACGTGCCTGCGATCTTGCAAAAAAATATTCTTCACAAATAACATTAATCCACGTGGTGGAAAGAACAAAAAAATCGGATCTTTTGGCGGGAGGAGAATACACGAAAATCTTGCGCAAATATGCAAAATCCTCACTCGAAAGGGCGCAAAAGATAGCAAGAGAATGTGGCATTGAGCCAAAATTAGTCACAAAAGAGGGCAATATAGCAAGCGAGGTAATAAAATTCTCCAAATCGGATAAAACGGATCTGATAGTGGTTGGAAGCAAGGGGCTTGGCGCTGTACTCCAATTCCTTCTAGGCTCGGTCTCATCAAAAATAGCAAACCATTCTCTATGTTCCGTTTTAATAATAAAATAAAACCAAGACTGATAATCATATTTTATTCTTAATACAATTGGATTTGGGCAACTAAGCATGGTTCTAATCCCAGAGAAGATAAAGCAGCTGATCCGGAAAGAAAAGGCATTCGTAGTGGGGACTGCTGACAAGATGGGAATACCGAATGTATCTCCAAGAACGACCTTCTTTTTGGCACCTGATGGTACTATATACTGGCTTGAGCTTTTCAAACATAAAACATATCGGAACTTTCAAACAAATCCATGGTGTAGTATTACAGTGTTTGACAAAAAAAGACTTGGAGGTTACCAAATAAAAGGAAAGGTGCAAGTTGTAATCGACAAAAAAACAAGAGCTGACATAACTGCTAGAATAATCGACAGGCTCACAAGAGAGCACAGACAACGCATACTCAAAGAAAACAAAAATCCACATCTAGTCAAGTTTGTACCGAAAATATTCTATTCCTTGAATCCAAACGAACTTTCAGATTCTCCACTGGGACTTGAGGCCACAGAAGAATCTCTTAATGCGGCAAACATGCAGTGGTAAAGATATGAGCATGCACAACAGAGCCGTATGTGTCTTTTGTGCAAATCCAAGACCTATATATGCTGCAAAAATTCAGTGGTTAAAGCATCTTGCATCGCACAGGGAAGCAATGATAGCATACGTTGTAGATAATTTTGAAAAATGCCCGCTTGGCGCTTATCCAAGACACATCAGGGACAAAACAGAATACGCCGGACATATAAGATGGGCTCACACAAAAAAAGAGCTTATTGAGTGGGCATACCGTAATCTAATTGAGAGCCAGATAACAACATATCCTTGATTATCTGAGTCTTTTGTATATTGTCTTGTATTCCTCTGCAAGTGAGTAGGCAAGATTCTGCAAGTGAGTAAACTCAATCATGCTTGTTCTGCCATGTGCAATCTGCCTTAGCAGCGTCATGCACTGGTGAATCTTGTTGTGGCTTTCCTCCGTCGTATCATTGGGGCCCTCAACCGATGTCATTGTGTGAAAACAGACAGTAAAATCAAGACAGAATTTCAGAATTATGTGCTCCCAGTTCTTTGCAGTTGTGGGGATGCCCATGCCTGCAGCAAGCTCTTTGAATTCATTGCTTCTGGTTTCTAACAAAAGATTGAGGGATTCCGCTGCCTTTTTTGGCTCAAACCCGTCAAGATTTTCAAGAATGCCCATGCCAAATTTGAATCAGAAATTACGATATTTAACAGATTACCCCGAATGTCATCTCTGATTTTACTATTCATGATAATCATGTCTTGATCTTTTAAACTGGAGA
>JAWCRP010000114.1:0-3524 GCA_038869175.1 Candidatus Nitrosotenuis sp.
CAGAGTGGGACATGTCAAATTACAGAACATGGCTTGCCACAAAGAGGCCCAAGTTTGCAATACCATGGGTGATTCCAGTGCTTCCGGATGAAGACCAGTGGAACCTCAACCAACTCACAGGAAACAAGCATAACACAATGGATTCTATAATTGAAAACCTCAATAAGAAACAGGATGCGCTTCTCTTTGATATTGATGAGACTGACATTAGAAACTATGGCGGTCCAAAGGACTCTTGCTGCGCATTGGTGAAGGTCAAAGGAGAGTTTGACATTAAAGAAAGGGAGATGCTAAAACGCGTCATCAAAGAAAGATTCAACATCGAGGACTCTAGGATGATCTTTGTCAAAATACCAATACTTGACAAAGAGCAAGCAAATGTGACGATTCTGGTTAACACCAAGGCAATAGGTCCAAAGATCTTAGATATTGCAAGAGAGGCCGAAGAGTCGTGGGACGGATACAAGGAAGAGTACGGACGATGGGGGCTTACGACCGAGGACTTTAAGCAATCTTTGATGGATGTAGTACACCAGTTCAGCTAGCCAAGGGGGATCTCATGGCCGATTTTAACTATCTTGAAGAACTCGCAAGACAGATCAAGACAAATAGAAATTATCTGGTTCAGATTGACGAGGAACTAAAAATAGTAAATATGAAGTTGCATGAGATTCCTCTAAAAAAGCCTACAGAGTCTGCGTTTGCAAAAATGATTGGTGAGCAGTACAACGATCAACAAGAATCGCTTGAAAAGACCAAGTCCAACCTTGAGGCAAAAAAGGATGAGCTTACGGACACAATAAAGACTGATACTGCAAAATTCATCAATGAAATGACGTCTCCTGATCTTGTAATACCACTGGATCCGACGCCTCAATTCAAAGACGGACGTGTGTTGTTCCAGTACAAGAACGCAACAAAATTCCACAACCTATTTGACTTTCTTAGTGAGCTGTTAGGACTCAGTGCCCCACTAGTTATAAAAGACGTACTACTTTCCCCATCGGAAGTGATAGTCAAGGTTTCAAACGAATATGATGCAAAACAAAAATTCATCTCGTCTATGAGTGAGATACAAAAAACGCTGACAATAAAGAAAAAGTAGAAACTATCTCGCTTTTATGGCGGGCATCAATTCAGCTTATTATTGCAACTTAAAATCAATATTGAGAATGATGAGTTGGTATTATTAGCAGCCTTTATGTTTCAAATTTAGTTGGTAAACTCGAGTTTAGCCATAAGTATTGCAGCTATATCTGTAGCAATTGTGTCAATTATACTCGTAGGCATATTGCTAATGAATACTGAATTGTCAGAAGCTGAGTATGAAAAACATGATGATTACAAACCACAAACACACGATTATTACATTTTTACGTCTATAGATGCTGATATAGATGAAGAAAAAACAGGCATCCCGCCTGACATGTTCACTCCTTCTACAATAGCTGCCAGAGAAGGCGATAAGGTTCGAGTGCACTTTTACAATATGGAATCCACAGATACACAAGAACACCACACATTCACCATAAATGACAGGGCGTACAAAATTCACCGCGATCTTAACGCGGGAGAAAACGCAGTCATTGAATTTACTGCATCAAAGAGTGGCGTATTTGAGTATATCTGTACATATCACCAACCTACAATGAAGGGAACGTTGGTAGTACTTCCATCCTGATAATAGACCATATTTTTTATAGAATTGACGTTAGTATTTATTCACAATAAAATTTCACCATTTTAATGCAGAACAAGTCAATAATTGCGGCAATACTGATTGTAATTAGTCCTGCACTGTTTGCGCTGGCTGCATATCCTGACACATTCAGCCTAAGCTGGAATCAAGGTAGAGGTGGATTCTTGTTTGCAATGGCATTTGTTGTAGCCGAGCTCATAGGCCTCAAGATGGAAATTCCAAGAAAAAAACTGTTGGTACTTGTGCCTCTTGCTGCAATGGTAGTGGTATATCTTGTGAGTCTGGACTATGGGCTTCGTGATTATATTGTGGATTCTGCACAGCACTATAATGTCAATTTGATATACTCGTGGACTTGGTTGTGGGACTTTGTAGTTATGGGTGCGTTTGTGATTGCATCGATGATAATCTTATTTGGCAAAAGATGGATACGAATAGCACCTGCCGGACCGATATTTCTTTCCGGCAGCGCAATCATACTCTCACTTGATGCATTCTTTCCGTATGACACACTCGGCCCACTTCAGTATATAGTGCCATACCTGGTAAAGGCAAACGTCTCAATAATCCAGTTCTTTGATCTTGGAACTGCAATAGCTAGGGACAATCTGATGTTTCTTAGGGGCGAGCATGGCTCAATGGCACTGCAGGTGTTTTGGCCATCTGCAGGAGTACACAGCGTGATAATCTATTCGCTTGTAATGATGGCGTTTCTCCTAAAGATGAACATTCCCCGAAGACGCAAGGCAATCTACTTTGGAATTGGAATCTTGGGAACGATATTTGTAAACATGATACGCATATTCTCGCTTTCAATATTTGTGCTCAAGGTGTCTGCAAATCCAGTCAAATTCGAGGAATTCCATGGAATAGCCGGCGAGATAATGTTCCTTCCATGGCTTTTTGCATACTTGTTCCTTGTCATGGCGCTTGAGACAAGACGCTACAAAAAAGAGAACGCTAAAAAAAGTTCGTAATTGAGCTCTGACCCTCAAAGTCTGATAGCTCCGACACCTTGACACCAAGCCTCCTTATGTTGAGTTCCTGGTCTGCAAGCGCCTCATAAAGTAGCTGTATTGCAGCCTTTTTCAGCTCATCAATGCTGGATGTGGGATTTTTGAGCATCCTTGACTTTGTTTTGTTTGATAAGTCAGATTGAACAAACTGAATGCCGACAGACTTGAACATCTTGCCATGTTTTAGTACCGTCTTGTGGAGATCAACACATATCTCATCTATGCTATTTGAAAGCAAGCTGACATCCTTGGTGTCCTCCTTGAGTGTGATGATTCTACTGTACTGGATGGCTGCCTGTCTTTCGGCCACCGGCTCATCGTCAATTCCTCTTGCCGCGTTGTAAATGTAGGCAGATATCTTTCGGCCAAACATCTTGTTGAGCGAAAACACGTCAATCTTTCTTAACTCGTCTATGGTATTCAGGCCCATCTCATGGAACTTTTCCTCAGTAACTTTACCTATCCCGGGAATGTCGCTTATCTTAAGCGGGCCAAGAAATGATGCAGTCTGTGTCGGCTCTACAACTGTCAGTCCGTCTGGCTTTCTAAAGTTGGATGCAATTTTTGCCACAAGCTTATTTTCTGCAATGCCTACAGAACATGTGAGCTTGACCTTCTCTCTGATCTGATTTTTAAGTTGCTGTGCAAGATGCGCTGCCTTTTGAAAGCTTGCCTCTGTACGGGCACTTACGTCAAGATACGCCTCATCCTTTCCAACATATTCGAACATGTCGGCATAATTCTTCATAATCTCCATTGCCTGTTCCGATATATCGGAATAATATGAAAAATCTGCTGGAAGAAATGCC
>JAWCRP010000115.1:0-3445 GCA_038869175.1 Candidatus Nitrosotenuis sp.
TCGTTTTAGTATGGCAAAAACGGTTGGTGAAATAATTGGATAAAGAGACTCTTTGCAATAACATAAGAAAACTCGACCCGTTCGTGCGCTTTGTGGGCCTGATTAATGAAAAAGGCAGGCTTGTGGCAGGAGGTATGACGCCGGGAATAAAATCTCTTGAGGATACAAAAAAAGACGAAATGCTGTTCATGGAGCTGGCACTGCGTGTGAGGATGAGGCAAGAGTTTGACTCTGAGCTTGGACCTGTGCGATTTGCACTCTCGTATCGTGATCGGGTGATTGTATTGAGCTTTCCACTTAAGAATGAAATTTTGCTTATTTCTGCAGAAAAAAATCTAAATTTTTCAAAATTTCCATTTGATGTGTTAAAGGCACTTGAAGAATACCTGAGATAGTAATTCGGTAGTTTAACATATTGCTTTTGTTAACTTTGAGTAATGTACAAGATGATGTTGTTATTTGCATCTGTTGTTTTACTGTGGACTATTCCCAGCGTCATGGCAGATGTGTGGATTCCAGATAACGAATTTGCAGGCTATTTTGATTCAAGCGGCATTTATACGGTGGTCGGTGCAGTAAAAAACACAGAAAGTTATTCTGTTGTGCCGACAGTAAACATTGTACTTGACAACGACGGAAAAAAGATAGAGGTGAGCCAGACACTGCCGACAGCTCTGCCAAACAAGGACATACCGTTTAGAATTCAAATCCACACTGTTGCTGCAGGCAATGTAGTTTTGCAAAAACCAACTGTCGAATTTGAAAGGGATTACACAAAGTCCGAATCAAATGTTCAGGTAGTGTATGATCGTACGCTGGTGCGACATCCTGACGGCCACCTGACTGGTAAGATAATTAATCGTGGAAATACTACCGAATACAACATCAAAGTATATGCCCTAATTCATGGCAATGAACACCGACTTGTGGATGTTGGCAAGAATGTGGAGAAAATAGAAAAGATAGAGCCAGGGGAGGTGATTGACTTTACGATGTATCCTGATCCACTTGTGGCATCTGAAGTCACATATTATAGCTGTTTTGCAATAGGTGATGAAACAATAGTTCCTCTCTTTGCTATTAGAGGAGATGAACGATTTGATTTTAGATACGATTCAACTGCCTCATTCAGTGTAGTCGGTTTTGACTCTACGGGAACCGTACTTTCGCTTTATGGAATAAATTCATTTAAAGTACCTACATATGTGAATTTTGAATTTCCAAAGACATCTGATGGGGAAAAGTTTGATGTTACGGTAAATGACAAACCTGTAAAGTTCATTCAAAGCTTAGATGAGGATGGAAACTGGCACGTTGCATTTGATGTGGCAGGGGCATCGCAAAATAACATTGTGATCAAGGGATTTGCAACACAAGCTCAGCGCAATATGTCGATACCTATGATGTCTGATATGGATGATGGTTATTTGGTGTTGTTGTATGTGATTCCGGCAGTTGTAGCAGCAGCTGTTGGATTTTATGTTGTAAAACAAAAAAGAACAAAGATGTCTAGCCGGACCTAGGCAGTCTTATTGTAAATCGTGTGGGTCTATTTTGCACAGTGATAGTTCCTCTGTGTCTTTCTATGATGTTTTTACAGCTTGCAAGGCCAAGGCCTGTTCCAGTTGTTTTGGTTGTAAACAACGGCTCAAACACTCTTGGAAGATTTTCTTTGGAAATTCCAGGCCCTGAGTCTTCAAACTCTATTGCGATGTAATCCTTTTCATTTTGTGCTGTGATCGTTATTGTGCCAGATCCTTTCATAGCATCGATTGCATTTGTGATCAAATTGACAAAAACAATCTCCATCTTGTCTATATCGCAGATGATTTGGGGGTTGTTTTTTGGTAGGTGTATTTCAACATCGTCCAGTTGCACTCTTTCTATGACTTTTTTGAGTATGTCATGTAGGGAATGTGGGTCAAGCTTTAGAGGCGGCAGTTTTACATAATTTAGGACGTCTTCAATCTGATGGTACATCTTTCTTGCCTCCTCCTCAATGAGTGATAGTTGGTCGAGGGATTTTTTATCCAATTTGTTTCTAGAGTTTTTTCGTATCATCATGGAATAATTGATAATTACAGTTAATGGATTTCGCATATCATGAGTAATTCTTGATGTAAGTTCGCCTACGTGGACAAGCTTTTCTTGTCCCTGCTCGATCTTTTGAGAGGATCTTTTCATCTGCATGTTGAATGTGTGAGCTGTTAATTTAACTTGTCTTGCAGTAACATTCTAGTGTTTTTCGGCAGTAGACCTTTACTCAAGTATATCTGGCATCTTACATGCATTTTGGCATGCTGCCGGAATGTTTTTCTTGGTATTCTTTTAAGAGCTCGTTCTTCATGCTTTCATAGTTTTCTGTTTTGGAGTACTTGAAACGCCGTGCATTACAAGTGCATTCCTTTGTCTGCAGTTCTGTAATGCTGTTTTTTACATTTGCTGATCCTCCAATGTATAGTATTTTCATTGCAGCATGCATCATAAAGACGCCTGGAAGTTCTGGAATCTTTGATATGTTTTCGGCATCAAAATCCAGCCAATCTGACCATTCTAATTCGGACGACATGTAGTTTGTAAAACGTGGTAACTTAAATTTCGATGCTATTCCTCAAGCAGTGTTTTGAGGCCGACGCACCTGTTTCGTATTGTGACTTCGGTTACTCCTGCGGCCACTGAGATGTCTTTTTGTGATCGAATCTCGCCGTTTGATATACATGCAAGGTATAGCGCAGCTGCAGCAAGGCCCATAGGATCCTTTCCTGCAACCATACCTATTTTTTTTGCCTTATTCAAAATCTCAGCTGCTTTTCTTTTTGTCTTCTCACTCAAATTTGCCATGCTGGCAATTCTGGAGATTCCTTTAGATGGGTCAGCCACTGGCATCTTCAGGTCTAATTCTTTATAGATAAGCCTGTAGCATCTTGCAACATCTTTTCTTCTGATGTTGATGCTTTCGGCAACATCGTCTAAGGTTCTTGGCGTTTCGGTGTTTCTACAGGCTGCATAAAGGCACGCGGCAATTAATCCATGTATTGATCTGCCTCTTACTAGTTTTTTCTCCATTGCTTTTCTGTAGATGTATGCTGCCTTTTCGACTACGGACTCTGCAAGTGCCATTTTATCTTTCATCTTGTTCAACTCGTTTAGCGCCTGTCTTAGATTTCGATCTGCTGATGAGTGGGCCTGAGTTCTACTATCCCATGTCCTCAGTCGCTCAATGGAGCTTTTTATCGATGCAGAAAGAGGCTTGCCTGTGGCGTCCTTGTCTGCTGCACCTATGACAGTTGAAAGACCCATGTCGTGCATCGTAAGTGACGTGCCAGCTCCTACGCGACTTCTATCTGATTCGTCATTTGAAAATGAGCGCCATTCGGGACCTGATTCCTCCATCTTTTCAGCTGCGACATAACCACAATTGCGGCAAAACGTCTCGCCTGTGTTT
>JAWCRP010000116.1:0-3437 GCA_038869175.1 Candidatus Nitrosotenuis sp.
TTGGAACCGGTACAGGTGCTGCTGCTGCCGATAATGTCGGTCTTGGAGCAGCCAGAACAGACGGTACACTTGCACCAAAAGCAGCTACAATAACATGGACAAACTCCACAGGTTCAGGTAGTACCCAGGCAACAGTACAGCTGTCAACCACATTCAAAAATGACTCTGGCAGCCCAGTTGCAATTTCCGAATCAGGGTTGTTTAATTCCACATCTGTGAATACTGGCGGCATGTTCGCAAGACAGCAATTCAGTGCTGTGAACATGAACATCAACGATCAGCTGACAGTAACATGGACTGTTAACATCGGCGGAACATAAGTCCACAACTATTTTTTCTTATTTTATATTTGTATTAGATCGTCTTAGCCTTCCTATACCCATGACTAAACGACTTGTCATACAACTTGGAATACTCGTATGACTCTGGCTGCACCACATCCCCGATTATTATGATGGCAGTTCGCGTTATCTTTTCTGCCCAGACCTTTTTTGTAATGTCCGATAATGTCCCCCTGATTATCTTTTGATCAGGCCAGCTTGCTCTGTACACTACCGCAACCGGTGTTGTCTTTTTGTATCCCCCTTTTAGCGCCTCCCTTACTATATCAGGCAAAAGGTGCACACTCAGATAGAATATCATCGTGGCCTTGTGCTTTGCAAGCTCGGCAATCTGCTCCTCTTTTGGCACCTTGGTGCGCTTTTCTGCCCTTGTAACTATGATGGTCTGAGTAACTCCGGGCAGTGTAAGCTGTAACCCCAAGGCAGCAGATGATGCTAAAAACGAGGTAACGCCGGGAATTACAACGCACTCTATTTTCTCCTTTTGGAGATTGTCAGTCTGCTCTCTGATTGCACCATATATGGCAGGATCTCCATCGTGCAACCTCACAACAGTTTTTCCCTTTTGCGCACTTTGTTTTAAAATCTCAAATATCTCCTCGCGTACCATCCCTGACGCATCATACAGTTTTGCCTTTTTGCACATCCCAAGTATTTTTTCCGGAATTAGCGAGCCAGAGTACACTACGACATCTGCCTTTTGCAGCAGTTTTTTTGCCTTTACTGTGATAAGATCAGGATCCCCCGGGCCGCAGCCGGCAAAATACACCCTAGACACGCTTTACCACCATTATCGAAAAATACTTTGTAGTCATGGTATCAGAGTTTACATCGCCAAGTCTCATCTTTTTTACTATCTCGTTTGGTGTTCCAAGGTCCTGCCCTATTGCAAATATTGAATCATCGGAAAACCCGGCCTCCTTTAGGAGCTTGATCACCTGATCAAAGTACCTGCCGTCCTTGAGAAATATCATGGTATCACAATTGCGTGCAGTCTCTTTTACGCGCGAAAGATCATAGCACGATGGAATTACTGCCATAGTTTCAGCGCCCTCTGCAAGACTGATGCCAACCTTTGATGCAAACGTAAACATCGAGACTATCCCAGGTACTACTGAGATCTTTATCTGTGGAAACTTGGACTGCATCTCGCGGTGAAGGTATATCCATGTGCTGTAAAGATACGGATCTCCTACCGTCAGATACACAACCTTTTTTCCATCAAGCACCTTTTGTGCAAGCACTTTGGTGTTGTTCTCCCATGTCGACTCGAGCGTCTCCTTGTCCTTTACCATAGGAAAGACCAGATTGACAATCTCCGGGTTTTTCTGCCTGTCAATTAATGATTCCACTACAGATAGGGCGATGCTGGGCTTGCCCTCCTTTGCTGTAGGACACGCTATGACCTCGGCATCCTTGATTGCCTTTACTGCCTTTACCGTCAAAAGCTCCGGATCGCCTGGGCCGCACCCTACACATACAAGATCATGCATGATACAAATCACAAATTCCTAGTTAAAAGCCAAATCATTTTGTTGCAGATATTATCATTACTGGGTTTCTTGCAAGCATCATTGTGCCAGTTGAAGTCTTTTTGCTTTTAGATATTGTAACCTGCGTGATATCCACCTCTAAAAAGCCCATTTTATAGACAATCTCCAACACAGCGTACAATGTCTCTATTAATATCACCCCAATGACAATCCTTGCCTTTGGCTTTAGTTTGTCGTAGCAAAGTCGTATAATCTCCTGTGTATCACCCCCAGTTCCGCCAACAAATATCGCATCGGCCTTGGGCAAGCTTGAGATCTTTAGCTTTGCATCAGAGAGAATCACGTCGACATTTTTGATACCAAATTTTGCAAGATTCCTTTTTGTAAGCTCAACTGCCTGCTCGTCAATGTCGATTGCGTACACCTTCCCCCCAGAACCCACCTGAAGCGCCGCCTCAACAGTAATGGAGCCGCTGCCGCACCCTATATCGTATACAGTTCCACCAGATGACAGCCTTGCCTTGCTTATCTGAATTGCCCGCGGCTCCTCCTTTGTTATCGGCACCTCCTCTGCCCTCTCAAAATATTCGTCGGGTATGCCAGGTGTTCTATATTGCCACATCTAAAACGGCCTTGTCTGTGCTATGCCGATATCTGGATGGTGTATGAGAGTGTATGTTAGAATCCACATAAACAGATAGATGAACACGTAGCTGCCAATTCCTGTCGTGACAATCTTTTTTCTATCAGATGGCGGCAGGCCTATCTTCATTCCCTTTCCTACAAATGCAGATACTATGAAGACTATAATCATAAATCCGATTGAGGCCCACCTTCTCTCCTCGCCCTCTATTGACTCAAACATAAACGTGGCAATAGTTCCAGCTATTGCTGCCATTGCAACCCTAATCCAAAACAGGCGATCAAGTAGTTTTTTGCGCCTTTCTGTCTCATCAATACTATCTGAAGGCTCTGTCTTTGGGGACTCGTCTTTTGGCTCATCCGAATCAGGCGCCTTTTTCTTTGGGTGCTTCAAGGAAATTTCTACGGTGACTCAAATGTCTCCAGTTTAAAGTCTTTTGTCGCCATTCCAACACCAGGTTCTGTGGGTTCTGTGTAATTTACTGGGACTGATCATTTTCAGCTCTCCGCAATCAACTTGCTCCCATCGATTCTGAGGATTAGCAGATTCAATCTATCTACGTTCCCCTTCATCGCCTCATCTGGAACTATTTAGAATTTGGAAGGAATTGCTGTTTTACAGATTTGAATGCCAACAACGCACATAATGTCATCTCAGATCTTAAAACATTTTTTATGCATTGTGTATTGAGCTGAGGTATTAGATCTACCCTAGATGATTTGAGGCTTGCAGAGTAGCGTCATTTTTTGGTCAAAAAGGCCCCAGCCCCTGTTGATTACACAGAACCACTACAAGTATATTTTGCAGATTTGGTGAACTGCCATGGCACTTGCTGGAATCGAGCTTACCTTTCTTGTAAAAGAGATATCAAAGGCAGTTGAAGGATACTATGTAAACAACATTTACGCCATAAACCGGAACAGCATTCTTTTCAAGCTTCACCATCCCGAAAAATCCGAC
>JAWCRP010000117.1:0-3388 GCA_038869175.1 Candidatus Nitrosotenuis sp.
TTATCCGATTATCGCCAAGTTTGTATGTCCAACGAAAACAGAGACGTAATTTTCATTGGCAAGAAACCTTTGATGGCGTATGTAACATCTACGCTGATTCAATTGGCGAACTTGCCATCAGTGCATATCAAAGCCCGGGGACTCAGCATCGGACGTGCAGTGGATGTAGCGCAAATCATCTCACGCAAAACGGAAAATGCAGGATACTCGATTGGCCAAATAACGATAGGCTCTGAACAACTCGAATCAAAAGACGGAAAGTCACGAAACGTATCGACAATCGAAATCGAAGTAAAGAGAAACGCAGCATAAGGTCTCTTTACTTTTTTATTTTACTATTTTTGGTTTTGTTAAATTGATTTGTCCAGTTTTCTATTTTTTGTATCGCATCTCCAAATCCCTGAACTTTGGCAGCTCTACTATTTTGTTGAATTCATCAAAACTGACCATGTCTTTTGTAAGTCTGCCAGTCGTGCCTGTTTTTTTGAGCTCCTTTAGTACTCGCATCGTGGCGTAGGCGTTTGCGTACAGGGTTGATAGCGGATACAAAATTATCTTAAATCCCATCTTGTACAGATCCTTTGATGCAAGTATTGGCGTGGCTCCGCCTTCTATCATGTTGGCAACAAGGGGGGCGTTGATTGACTTGCCTATCTTTCTCATCTCATCTACTGTCTTTGGTGCCTCAACAAATACAATATCTGCACCGAGCTTTCTGTAGTACCTGCCGCGCTCTATTGCGTCATCCAGTCCGCGGGTGGCTCTTGCATCGGTTCGTGCCACGATGACAAAGTCTTTGCTTTTTCTTGCATCAAGTGCGGCTTGAAGTTTTTCTGCATACTCTTCCTTTTCAATGACTTCCTTTCCTGCCATATGGCCGCATCTTTTTGGCCATCTCTGATCCTCAAGGAAAATTCCCGCAGCTCCGGCCTGTTCCAGCTCGTTGACTAGCTTCCATACACTCAGAGCATTTCCATAACCCGTATCAGAATCTACTATTACTGGCACTGTGACAGCTCGACAGATTCTTCTTGCGTTTTCCACAGTCTCAGTTGCACCAATGAATCCATAGTCTGGCATGCCAAACAAAGTAGCAGACGTTCCATACCCTGTTTGAAACATGGCATCAAAACCAACGCTTTGGGCAATTTTTGCGCCAATTGAGTCATAAACGCCGGGTATGACTAGCGGTTTTGGACGGCCCAAAAGCCTTCGTATCGAGCTCAACAACCAATTGATACACACTAATTATTTATGACTAGCGTAAATCCCGTCCTCACTTACTAGATAGGCTCCATGCGTTCTGATCACTCGATCTTGATCTCTTTTGCCTTCTCGCTTTCGTCCAATCTTTGAATCTCGGATTCTAGAAATCTTCTGTATTTTTGCACCTCTTCTTTGGTCATCTTTGATGCGTTTTGGCCAAGAACCGAACCAATCATGGATATTCTTTCTATAAGATCTAATGCAACGAATCTGCCTACGTTTTTAACTCTCATGAGTACATCAAGCTGGTTTTTGATTATCTTGTTGATGGACTCTATGTCTTCTGCTGTGGCGCGACCCTTCTTTGTGATCTGATACTTTCCGTCTTTGCTTTCTTCAATTAGGCCTTCGTCAAGTAACCTTCCAAGCAGTGGATAGATGAGGCCTGGTGATGGCTTCCATCTTCCTTCACTTTGCACCGTTGCAGCATCGATTATCTCCTTGCCTGTGTGCGGCTTTGTCAATAAGAGCTCCAAAATGTAGTATCTTGAAAATCCACGTGGAATTGAACTGCCGACTCGCTGGAACCAGTCGTCTGCCATGAATGGTATATCGCTAGTGATAAATATAAGGATTCTTGGTGACTATGATGATAATTGATTTACAACACATATTTAGCCGATTTTTTGAAGTTGTGATAGCAAATGGTAGATTCTCTGGAATATGATCTGATTATAGTAGGATCCGGCCTTGCGGGTCTGCGAGCTGCAATAGAGGCTGCAAAGACTAGCCAGTCGATTAAGATCGCAGTAGTGTCAAAAGTTCAGGTAATGCGTTCTCACTCTGTGTCTGCAGAAGGCGGAACTGCCGCTGTCTTGTTTGAGGAAGAAGGTGACACAATCGAGTCCCACATTTATGATACTGTTAAGGGAAGTGACTTTCTTGCAGATCAGGACGTTGCCGAGCGACTGTGCAAAGAAATGCCGCGTGAGGTATACCAGCTTGAGCACTGGGGGATGCCGTGGTCAAGAAGAAAGGATGGCAGAATTGATCAGAGGAATTTTGGAGGGTATAGTTTTCCGCGTGCAACGTATGCGTCAGACAAGGTAGGATTCTTTGAGATGCAAACGTTGTATGATACATGTCAAAAGTTTGACAATATTGAGTTTCTTAACGAGTGGTTCATCACCAGCATCATTCATGATGGGCAGCAGTTCCTTGGAGTGACAGGAATTGAGCTGTCAAGTGGCACGTTTTATGTAATAAAAGCTAAATCGCTGATAATTGCAACGGGTGGCGCTGGAAGAATTTACAGCTTTTCAACATACGCACTTTCGTCAACACCTGACGGACTTGATATGGCGTACCGCGCAGGACTTGCGCTAAAGGACATGGAATTTGTCCAATTCCATCCGACAGGAATACTCCCATCTGGAATTCTGATTACAGAGGGTGCAAGAGGTGAGGGAGGATATCTGATTAACAAGGACGGCGAGCGATTCATGAAAAGATACGCTGCTAGCAAGATGGAACTTGCTCCAAGGGATATCGTATCGCGTGCAATAATGTCGGAAATACGTGAGGGTCGAGGATTTAAGCATGAGACAGGAGTTGATTGCATGAAGCTTGATCTGCGCCACATCGGCGATGAGGTGATACGGGAAAAGCTTGGGGCAATTAGAGAAATAAGCATAAAATTCTCAGGAATCGACCCATCGCAGGAGCCACTTGACATACGTCCTGTGTGCCACTACATGATGGGTGGAATTCACACCAACATCGATGGTGCAACAGAACTAAAGGGTGTCTGGGCTGCCGGTGAGGCTGCGTGCAACAGCGTTCATGGTGCAAACAGGCTTGGCGCAAACTCTACATCGGAATGTATTGTGTGGGGAAAGATCACGGGCGAGCTTGCAGCAAAACATGCGATGAACGCAAAACACTCATCACAGTTTCCATATCATCTTGTAACGCTTGAGGAAAAAAGGATTTACGATGGCATCTTTAGGGGCCAGGGCGAGTACAATCCATACGAGGTAAGACAGGAACTTACAGACATCATGACGGAAAAGGCATACGTGTTCAGAACCGAGTCGGATCTGGTTGAAGGGCTGAACAGACTAAGGGATCTGAGGACAAAGACATGGAAGCATGTGGATGATAAGGCAAAAGAATACAACAC
>JAWCRP010000118.1:0-3388 GCA_038869175.1 Candidatus Nitrosotenuis sp.
ATGAATACAAAGGTGAGATCGGTTATGAGCAAGCCGGTCATGGTGGAACCGTCCATGAAAGTATCTCAGGTGATAACGACTCTATCAAATTCCAATTCGTTTGATGCGTTCTGCAGGCAAAATAACGCTACCTTCAACATCAATATGCGTGATCTTCTTCAAAGCAAGGATATTGCAAGAATGGGCATAGAGTCGCTCTTTAACGCAGTTCCAAGCATCTCAACAAACAGCACCCTTGACATGGCAGTACGCATAATCACACATAATAGAATACGTGCGGCGCCAGTTGTACAGGACGGACAGATAGTTGGCGTGGTGGAATCAAAAAATATTCTAAAGATGATATCTGGCCTTGACAATAGATGGATAACTGCAAATCAGATATTTACGCCAAATCCAATAGTAATTGACAAACAAACGCCGCTTAGCACTGCAAGAAAGATAATGACTACTAAGAGAATAGACCACCTGCCGGTGGTGAACAAGGATGCAATCTCACACGTGCTGACATCATATCACCTTCTTCAAACCATTCTTCCTCCTGAACGCATAAGCAAGCAGGGACTTGGTGCAAGAAAGATTCGCAATCTTGAGGCATCAGTTGGCAATCTTGGAACTAACAGAATGGCAAGTTGCACGCCTCTTGACAACCTTAACAGCATACTTGATACGATGCTGCACGCAGACACCACATTCTGTCTTGTGACGCTGCGCAACGGTCTGCAGGGGATAATCACCTACAGGGACATACTCAACCTTCTTGTTACTAGGGAAAAGAGCGCAGTGCCGCTATTCATTGTAGGGATGCCAGACCAGGATAATTCCGGCATAATTACAAAAAAATTCACAAAGGCAATTGACAGACTGGCCAAAGTATATCCGGACATTCAAGAGGCGCGCGTAAATGTCAAAAAGGTACACGGCTCGAAAAGCAGATACAACTATGAGGTATCAACACTCATACTGACGCCAACTACACGCAACAGCTTTTCGACTACAAACTACGATCTGAGCAAGGCATTCGATGAGATATCGAACATCATACTAAGAAAGCTGTCAAAACGTGCAAAGCGACGATACAAATTTAGCATACGCAAGCGGATGGCATAAACAGTTAGCGGTAAGTAATTTTGCCACAAAAAAAGCAAAACCAACGCACATCGAATGGAAAGACACTCCTTTTGGGATTTCCAGGAAGCGGTCTTATTGGAACTTTTACCGTTTCTTATCTGATATCTCATCTGAAGATGCATCTGGTGGGTGAAATAAATCACCCAGAGATGCCGCCGACGATATTTGTGGAAAATGGTGAGATATTTGGTCCAATCAGGATTTACAAAAAGGATAATCTCTATGCGATAATCGCCGACATTCCGATTTATCCTGATATTGCTTACGAGTTTGTATCATCGCTTGCAGAGTTTTGCAAGAGGGAGAAAATAGGAGTTGTAATCGTTCCAAGTGGAGTTGACGCTGACAGTGTAAACAAAAAAGAGAGTAAAACACACGGTCTTGTTACAGACGAATCACTTGACAAGATACTTTATGATAATGACATTCCAAAATTTCTTGCAGGCTCTATCGTGGGTACGGATGCTGCCGTAATAACCACGCTAAGAAACATGAGAGTGCCGCTTTTGATGCTTTACACATCATGTCATCCGTATTTTCCCGATCCGCAGGCATCATTGTACGCGATAACCTCGCTTTCCAAAATACTAAAGATTCAAGTTGACACATCAGATATACAAAAAAGGATCGACTATCTGCGTATACAACACCGTAATCTGATGCAGGAAACTCTTGAGGCGTTACATCAGCAGGAAAAACAGGCGCAAACAAAGGCGCCGCCAATATACCGGTGATGATTATGAGAATCAGATGGTTTGATACAGAATTTTCACACCTGCCGCTCTTGCATTTTGACTATGATATGGAGCAAAAGACTCTCAGCCCGCTGTCATGCTTAAAAGAGCACGACTCAAAATGGATTTTGGAATTTGATCTGCCGCTTGTTAACAAAAAGGATATCCAAGTATACATCGACTCAGACGGCATGCTGGTAGTTGAGGCAAAGCTAAAGGAAAAATACACCGATTTCAGAGGTGGAACACAATACCAGTTTGAATATTTTAGGAAGAGTATGACACTGCCCAAAAACGTTGAGACAAAAAAATTATCGGCGCAATTTGCAGACGGAATACTCACCATAATAATGCCAAAACGATTTGAGGGCTCGCCAGTAAAAATCGAGTAAATCACTTTGCAAAAAGTTTGTCTATCTTGTTTTTGTATTGACCAGCAAGGCTGCCAAACTCTTCAAGATCCTGCTCTGTTGGCGTGCTCATTCTCATGGCGTACTGGCCCAAAAAGACGTAAAATGCGTTTCCAACTAGGATATTAAAACATGCATCTGGAATGCTGGTTCCAGGAAATGCGTTCCTGATAAATGGCAGATATGCTTCCATCTGCCTCATGAGAAATTCTAGATGATTTTTCATATAGTCATAAATCTCCTTTTGCATGTCACGTATTTGCTTCTATAGTAAAATAAAATGCTGCAAATTTTCATATGTGATTTTCAATACTTTCAAAATTGATAATCTGCGTAATATAATTAAGTAATTTTCAACATATCTTGCCCATGACAAAAGACAAGCCAAAAAAGTCAAATGACATTGCACCGGCTTGGCCGTTCAACATGTCGTCAATCGATAGGGCTTTTGATAACTTTAGACGCGAGTTCGAACAATCTCTTCTAACATTTCCGGCTTTCCCTTCGATGCAACCATCTCCTATGAGATGCGATATTGCCGACGAAGGCGACAAATACGTAATAAAGATGGATGTTCCGGGAGTAAAGAAGGAAGAGATTAAACTACATGTTCATGATGCCTCACTTGAGGTCTCTGCAAAACACGAAGAGGAAGATGAGGAAAAGAAAAAGAACTATATCCGAAAGGAGCGAAGCCATGTATCGTTCTACAGATTGGTTCCGTTGCCGCAAAAGGTGGTATCGGCCAAAGCACAGGCAAAACTTGGCGATGGCGTCCTCAAAGTGACTATACCAAAAGAAACACCAACAAAGCCGCAAACAACTACTATTCCAGTCCAGTAACTAATAGTCGTGCTCTGAAAAGTCGGCGCCAAGTGCTATTGTTGCAATGACGGTCTTTTCGGTAGTCTGACACTTTATGTTTTGATCCGGCAAAAATTCATGAAATATCTCCTTTAGAAGCTGTTCTGTAAACAAGGACCATTTTATGCCAAGCTCGTGCTGTATGATAAAGTGGTGAAGACTGCCTTCCACTCTATGGTCTGAATTCATGCCGGAGGCTCTCATATAGTCTTCAAGTGTCTCAATACATCGCTTTAGATCGTACTTGCC
>JAWCRP010000119.1:0-3381 GCA_038869175.1 Candidatus Nitrosotenuis sp.
GAACCTTGGAGGGTGAGGATGTGGAAGAATTAATTCAACACGACTAGAGTCGTTTAAAAGAGTCTGCAGGAACTGACAGGTCTGCGAATTCGTTAGGATGGATTATCTTTCCTAGAATCTCAACTCCTACTATCGTCCTTATGCTGGGTTTTGAAAAGTATGAATTTGCATCGACACTGTAAACATTACCGCCTCTTACTGCACGAAGATTTTTCCATCTTTGATTTTCTTTTAATGTTGTGTGGCATTCCAATTTAGTGCGTTCGGCATCAAAGCCGCACGGCATCATGATTATGATGTCTGGATCTGCTTTTTCAACTTCGTCCATGGTCATTCTTACTGACCTCTGGCCTGTAGCACTAACAAGGTTGACACCTCCAGCATATTCTACCATCTGTGGTATCCAGTGGCCGGCAGTAAAAAACGGGTCCACCCATTCTATGCACAACACTCTTGGTCTTACAGTAATGTTCTTGCTTCTTATGTGAACAAGCCGTCTCTCAAGCGATTTGCGTAATGCATGCCCTTCTTTCTCCTTCCCTATTTTTTCTGCAATGTAAGTTACGCTTTCCAAAATATCATCTATTGTATGCGGATCGAGTATTTCGATCTGAGGTGTATTCTCTAATATCTCAAGTGCCCTGCTAACCTCCTGCGTGTATGCAGAACAGACTGCACATGTTCCTTGACCTATTATTAGATCTGGTCTTGCGGCTCTGAGGTTTTCCTCAACTACTACAAACACGCTCTGGCCATTTTTTTTGATCCTGCTTACGGTATCGTCGATCTGTTTTGATGTCATTTTGTTGGGATTGAATATGGAGTCGATTACACGTAGCTTTTTCTTTGCACGCTCAGGATACGTACATTCATGCGTGACGCCTACGATGTTATCTTCCGCACCAAGCTCATACAGTAACTCAGTAATGCTTGGAAGAAACGAAACGACACGAATCATAACTTATGGTGTGATGGTTGAATTTTAAAGCATTTTTAGCTTGTGCCAAACCAACAAATCAGACTAAATACAACAAAGCGGTATCGCTGACATGACAGATGCACAGGAGATCCGCAAAACGATAGAACAGCACTGGAATGAATACCTTGCAAAATACGGTGACCTGTTTTCATCCGACTCGATATCCGGTTCAAGCCCGCCGTCGGTATTCGTAGGCTCATTTGGATATCCAAAGGTCGGAGTCGGACCTATGGTACCGCCAATGCATGGTGATACGAGCTTACTTGATCTTCCTGAACGCTGGCTCGGCAAATCGCTTGAAGAGATTGTAAACTTTAGACTCCGCCTGGTGAGGGGAATCCAAAAGGTTTCGGCCTTGGAGCCAAAAGGACGCTACCTTGAGAATCTCCAAGAGTTGGCCATGGCAAAAGATCCTCCTGACTCTGACATTACATTCCACAAGTCTACTTTACCGACCACGATATTGGATGGAGAGTCTGCCCCCTTTGGACCTGTTGGTGAGATAAAGTCCGCCAAGTTTTCTGGAATGTCATCACATAAGACAATCGAAAAATCATACTATGACAGGGACATGAAGGCAGAAGACGCCATAATGACACTGTATAACTCGGGAGTGGAGGTATCAAAAATACAAAAATGTCTATCAATAGGAATGTTTGGCAAGAAGAGAAAGCTGGTGCCAACTAGATGGAGTATTACTGCAACCGATGATGCTATCTCAAAAAGATTGGTTTTAGAGATTTTGGAATTTGAACAAATTGACTCGTATCAATTGTTCATGCATGAGCATCTTGGCAATCTCTTTGCAGTGCTACTTTTTCCACATAGGTGGGTCTTTGAAATGGAGGAGGCATGGCACACCTCTGATGGAAAAATTGGATTTGGAGCCGATGCTGAGGGTGCCAATGGAATTGACCATTATCCAAGTATTGCAGGAGCTTATTTTGCAGCAAAACTTGGTGTTGCAGAATACCTAAAAAGCAAAAAAAGGCAATCTGGCGCCTTGGTTTTAAGAGAGATACAACCCGAGTATGCAGTCCCAGTCGGTGTTTGGCAAGTTAGGGAGGCAATACGGGCTGCAATGCGATGTGAGCCTGTGATATTTGATACGCTGGAAGTAGGAATTGACGCTGCATGCAAAAAAATGAGTGTTAGCAAGAACGAATGGCTCGCCAGGGGCACTATGTTAAAGATGCTAAAGCAAAAATCGATTACAGACTATTTTTGAGGCGATTCCAAAACAGCAAGTTCTGCCATTAGACACGGATCAATTCTACCATATTCTTAAATTCGTTCTTGCAGACTAGGCAGGTGTATGAATACGATAAGTGTCTACAAGGCTTACGCAGATGATCGACTTTGTTATACTTTTGAGTTAAAGTCGGCCGGGTTTCACACATTAGGTGACTGATATGGCACAGACTACAGCACCGCTTCCACCAGCGCCAGTACTGATGACGTGTTTTGGCCATTGCGGCATAGGGCTTGGCGCTGAATCGTTCAGGCGCCTTTTACTTGATGTGGGAGCAGACCCACTAAAGCCAGTACTCAAGGACTCTAAGGATGAGTCGAGAATTCTCAAAAGATATGGTAGTACTATATTGCGATTTCCTGGAGCTTATACTGGGGGAGAAACCCCGTTAATCCCAAGGGCACTTTTAGTGGACCTTGATCCGCGCGCGGCAAATCTTATTCTCCAATCTTACCCTGACCTGTTTGCACTACGTGACAAGCACGTAATTCACGGTGCGGGAGGGGCTGCAAGGAACTGGGCTGAAGGAAGATCCAGATTCAAAAACGAGGTCACACAAAAATGGGACTTTGCAAAACAGCTGTCGGCTTTGTCTCCAGAGCCAGTAAGGGGCTACACAGTTCCATTTGCAATGGGAGGGGGAACCGGAAGCTCATTTGCATGCTCATTTATAGAGTTTGTAAAAAGTAACACAAAAGAACACGCAACGATTGCAACTCTTGGACTGCTGCCTGAATTCGGATGGGATCCTGTTATCTTGGAAGCGGCGGCAATTAACATTGTAATGAACTTGGAATACCAAATACGATATTCTGACTGCTCATTCCTGTTTTCAAACAAAAGACTTCGTGAGCTCGCACACAAGTTTGAAAAACGTGTTGACAAAATTCCATCCATAATTGACGACCTTCCAAAAGAACACGAGGTTGGCTGGAAGGACTACAAGGGGATGAACTTGATTGCTGCAAACGCAATATCGATGTTCATCTCGTCATTTGCCAGAGAGACAGAGTGGGACATGTCAAATTACAGAACATGGCTTGCCACAAAGAGGCCCAAGTTTGCAATACCATGGGTGATTCCGGTGCTTCCGGATGAAGACCAGTGGAACCTCAACCAACTCACAGGAAACAAGCATAACACAATGGAT
>JAWCRP010000120.1:0-3342 GCA_038869175.1 Candidatus Nitrosotenuis sp.
TTGGCCCGTAACGACTATGGTATCTCCGTCCACGTATGATTTTTTGTCTGTAGTTACCGTGATTGCATCTACGAATTGAGCGTGAGCTGGTATGGATACACCTGAAGCCAGAATTGCAATTACTGCTATTGCTGCGTACAGAGTATTCATGTTGTTTATTCGTGCATACAAATACTATTTAAGCTTAAGAAAAAAATCATTGACTAAAAACGAAAAATATTGGCTTTACGGCGGGATCTAGATTAAATATATATAAAGTCTGCTGGGAGGTTTGACAGTTTGTGTGGCAATTTTGCATATTTAGCTAATGCTATCGAAGGTGTGTGTCTAGTTGGCAACTAAGAAAAGTCACGTGCTGGTACCGGATCACGTATATGTTCCAAAACATGAAATCATGACCAAAAAAGAGGCCGAGGAGGTACTCAAAAGATTCAACTGCAAGCCGACCGAGATGCCATTGATATTTTCAAACGATCCTGCAATTATCGGACTTGGCGTAAAGCCAGGAGATATGATAAAAATTACAAGAAAGAGCTCCACTGCCGGTGAGAGCATTTACTATAGGTACGTGGTGGAAGTATAATGGCAGATGCATCAAACAAACGATGGCCAATAATCCAGGATATCCTCAAAAGAGAGGGAATTGCACGACAGCACCTCAACTCATTTGATGAATTTCTTGAGAGGGGATTGCAAAGCATAATCGACGAAGTTGCACAAATTGACATCGAAAATGCCGAGTATCCATACAAAATTCAGCTTGGAAAAGTAAAACTGCAACAACCGCGCATGATGGAGCTTGACGGTTCCATAACACACATCACACCAGCAGAAGCACGACTACGTAACGTCTCATACTCTGCTCCAATAATGATGGAGGCAAGTGTGGTCGAGGACGGCAAGATATTGGAATCAAGATTTGTTCACATTGGTGACATACCGGTAATGGTAAGATCAAACGCATGCATACTGCACAACTTTTCAACTCAGAAACTAATTGAGCACGGCGAGGATCCAAACGATCCTGGAGGATACTTTATCATTAACGGATCAGAAAGAGTGATAGTAGGACTTGAGGATCTTTCTTACAACAAAATCATAGTTGACAAAGAAAAAGTTGGCGGCAACGACGTCTTCAAGGCAAAGGTGTACTCTTCAATAGTTGGATACCGAGCAAAGCTTGAACTCGTAATGAAAAACGACGGCTTGATTGTAGCTAGAATTCCTGGCTCACCTGTAGACATCCCAGTTGTCACACTGATGAGAGCACTTGGATTGGAATCTGACAGGGAGATTGCAGCTGCAGTCTCACTTGTGGACTCGATACAAAACGAGCTAGAGGCATCATTTGAAAAGGCAGCAGATGTGCAGACGACAAAGGATGCCATAGTCTACATCAGCAAGAGAATCGCGCCTGGAATGCTTGAGGAATTCCAGATAAAGCGTGCAGAAACACTGCTTGACTGGGGACTCTTGCCGCACCTTGGCAAGCACCAAGAAAACAGAAGAGAAAAGGCGCAGTTCCTCGGCGAGGCAGCATGCAAACTAATCGAACTAAAGCTTGGATGGATATCTGCAGATGACAAGGATCACTATGGAAACAAGGTCATCAAGTTCGCAGGTCAGATGCTAGCAGACCTGTTTAGGACGGCATTTAGAAATCTAGTCCGAGACATGAAATACCAGCTTGAAAGGTCTGGACAAAAGCGCGGAATCAACGCAGTTGCCGCTGCAATAAGACCTGGTATAGTCTCAGATAAACTCAACAACGCAATCGCAACAGGAAATTGGGGGCGAGGACGCGTTGGCGTGACACAACTTTTGGATAGAACAAACTACCTTTCCACAATATCACATTTGAGAAGAATTCAATCACCATTATCGCGAACGCAGCCAAACTTTGAGGCAAGAGACCTGCATCCAACCCACTTTGGCAGAATCTGTCCGTCTGAAACACCGGAAGGCTCCAACTGCGGACTGGTAAAGAATCTGGCGCTTTCAGCAATTATATCGGTTAACGTATCGCCTGAGGAAATTGTAGAAAAACTCTACGACCTTGGCGCAGTACACTTTACTGATGCAAAGGAGGATCTCAAGCGCGATGGAACCAGAATATTCGTGGATGGCCGACTCGTCGGCTACTTTAAGGATGGTGACAAGCTCGTCGAGTCACTGCGTGACCTAAGACGAAGCTCAAAGATTCACCCACACGTTGGCATCTCATTTTTCAAGCCAAACGTGGAAGGAGCAACAAAGAGACTTTATGTAAACTGCAACGCAGGACGTGTTCTGCGACCACTAGTTGTCATAAAGGACGGCAAACCGCTCCTCACACAAGACCTCATAGACAAAGTATCAAAGAAACTAATGTCGTGGAACGACCTTCTTAGAATGGGCGTCATTGAGTTGATTGATGCAAATGAGGAGGAGAACTTTTACCTCACACTTGACGATCGAGACACCAAAAAATTCACACATCTTGAGATATTTCCATCGGCAATTCTTGGTGCAGGAGCATCAATAATCCCGTATCCGGAACACAACCAGTCTCCAAGAAATACATACGAGTCAGCAATGGCAAAACAAAGTCTTGGATTTTCGACACCGATGATGAACACAAGTACCTACGTAAGACAACACTTTATGTGGTATCCACAAACTCCGATTGTAACTACAAAGGCAATGAATCTGCTGGGACTTGAGGACAGGCCGGCAGGACAGAACTGCGTTGTTGCAGTGCTTCCATTTGATGGATACAACATCGAGGACGCAATTGTACTGTCAAAGGCGGCAGTTGACAGAGGGCTTGGCAGGACATTCTTCTTTAGAATTTACGAGGCGGAAGCAAAGCAGTATCCTGGTGGAATGAGGGATAACTTTGAGATTCCAAACGCAGAAGACAACATACGCGGATACAAAGGAGAAAAAGCATACAGGCTGCTTGAGGAGGATGGGGTGATTGCAACCGAGTCTGCGGCAGTAGGCGGTGACATCCTCATTGGTAAAACTAGCCCGCCAAGATTCATGGAAGAATACCGCGAGTTTGAATCAAAAGGACCGTACAGGCGAGACACCTCGATTGGGGTAAGGCCGTCGGAGACGGGAGTTGTCGACACAGTTGTAATGACACAGTCTAGCGAGGGAGGCAAGATGTACAAGATTAGAGTAAGAGACATGAGAATTCCTGAAATTGGCGACAAGTTTGCATCAAGACACGGTCAGAAAGGAGTAATTGGAATTTTGGCAAGATTTGAGGATCTTCCATATACTGAGGAGGGAGTAATTCCTGACGTTCTTATCAACCCGCATGCATTCCCGTCGCGTATGACGGTGGGCATGTTC
>JAWCRP010000121.1:0-3337 GCA_038869175.1 Candidatus Nitrosotenuis sp.
CATGCATCTTGTAAAATCAGGTCACGAGCTCTGGGCATTTAACAGGACCAAAAGCAAGACGGCGGAATTGGAAAGAAATGGTGCCAACATAGTCGATTCTGCAAAGGATGTGTCCGAAAGAGCAGACATTGTATTTGTTGCGGTAAAGAATGCCGACTCGGTACGCAAAGTATCATTTGGCGAAAGCTGTATTTCTTGTGGAAGTCATGACGGGCTGGTGGTTGCAGACATGAGCACTATAAACCCGCATGATGCTAAAGATATTGCAAAAAAATTCCAGGAAAAAAACATTACATATCTTGGAACGCCAGTGATGGGAGGGCCAAACGTGGCAATAGATGGAAAACTAGTAATGATGGTAGACGGTGACAAACTAGCTTATGAGAAATACCTTCCAATTTTCAACACAGTTGCAAGCAGTGTATTTTATTTGGGCCCAAACGGGATCGCGCACGCAGTAAAACTCTCAATGAATCTGCAGATTGCAATGCTGGCACTTGCACTTTCTGAAGGCATCATGTTGGCACGCGGCTCATCAGTCGACCCCGAAGTATTCCTTCAAATTCTCAACTCCACCTACTTTAAGACCGGCATGAGTCAAACAAAAGCATACAAGATGATTAAGGACTCTTTTGAGCCCACATTCACATTAAGAAACCTCAAAAAAGATCTAGATACAATAAATGAGGCGGCAAGGGAGTTTGGAATAACCCTACCAATGGCTGCAAAGGCAAACGAGGTCTACCAAAAAGCAGTAGAATCAGGATTTGGTGATATAGACTATACAGGAATTTTGGCATATCTAAAGAACATCCAAGACGACTAGTTTTGAGTTCTTTTTTTCAGATATATCGAGTATACAAGCGCTGAGACCGCAAATACTGCAGCCGTAACTAGAACCCAGCTAATAAAGGGGACTGCTTGAAACTCCATTTACTCACTAAACGAGAATAAAATAAATAGATTTGATATCAACCAACAGCATGGTAGAGATAGTTTGTAGTGATTGCGGCCTAAAGATGTTCCACGAGAACGAGGAAACATTAAAGATCCAAGAAAACGTCCACAAGAAATTCTGTAGGAAAAAGAAAGGAGAAGCACATAGTTTTATGCACCGTGATCCACAACACATGTCGACTTTTGATGAGGAGAGGGCAAGCGATCAGAAAGGAAAGCCCATCCTGAAATAGTTGGATTCTGCAAAACTCTACAAATCCGGCGTAACAGAATTAAGCTTGGGCAACCACAAAAAGGCATTTGCGATCTTCAGACAGGTATTAGATATAGAGCCAAGCCATACTGGAGCACTTGTAAAACAAGGAAACATACTTGGAAAATTTGCAAGATATGATGAGGCCATCACATATTATGATAGGGCGCTTGCAGTAGAGCCAAAAAATGAACTTGCACTGTTAAACAAGGGCCTTGCACTTCACTATCTTGAAAGATTTGAGGAGGCAATTGCATGTTACGACCAAGTATTGCAGACAAGGCCAGATAGCACCATTACAAAATACAACAAGGCATCAAGCCTAGTCAGATGCGGCAAGGTAGATGATGGGATTGATGTACTTGCAGACGCAATAAAGGTTGACTTTTCTTACAAATACAAAGCACAGGCAGATATTGACTTTGAGTCAATCAGAGAATCACCAAAATTCGTGCATCTTGTAGATATTGAATGAATTAATACCGTCATATGTGAATTTACGATATTGGCAAAGGAACTGTTATACGACATAGTTGTCGTTGGTGCAGGACCTGCAGGCTCTTCTGCAGCATATGCGGCATCAACAAGTGGTATTAGTGTGGCGTTGCTGGAAAAGGAAGAATCGGTGGCTCACACAGTGCGAACGAGCGGAGTCACCTGGATGGACAGCATAAGAGAGTTTGGAATTCCACAAGAATACTACAATCCGATCAAAAATTATGCATTTTGTTCCCCCAACAACGAGGTAGTCATAAAAGGAGATGAGGCAAAGGCAGCGGTGCTTGATGTTCGAAAGACATACAGGTGGCTCGCAGAACTTGCACAAAAGCAAGGGGCAGAATTATTTACAAATACTACTGTCATTGATGCGCAAAGAGTCGATGATGGTATTTTATTAAAAACCATATCCGCAAAGGAAGACGTAACATTTAGGGCAAGAATTGTAATTGATGCCAGCGGCTTTCAGACAGTGGTTGCAAAGTCACTTGGAGTTGTGACCAAATGGAAGCGGTTTGGGGCCGGCGCAGAATATGAGGCAATTGTAGAAAAGGGAGACCCAGATACATGGTGGCTCATGGTAGGACAAGAGTACTCTCCTGCAGGATATGCATGGATCTTTCCACTAGGAAAAAACATAGTACGCATAGGAGTAGGAGTTGGAAAACCAGAATCACCTGCAGACCCCACAGAACACCTAGAGAATCTAATTGAAAAGAGAATAGGCCCCATTGCGTCACTTGGCAAGATAACGCCGATTGAATTTCATTACGGGCTCATTCCAAATGACGGCCTGACAAGAAAGACAGTCTACAATAATCTAATACTGGTTGGGGATACTGCAGGGCAAGCAAACCCGTTAGTACTTGAGGGCATAAGATATGCAATTAGATTCGGCAGAGTTGCAGGGAATACTGCAAGTGATGCTATTGCAAAAAACGATGCATCCGAAGAAGCACTCCAACCTTACGAGGAAGCATGGAAAAAAAGCATACAATCAAAGATAAACTCGGCAGCAAAGGTTCAAGCACGATGGATTAGGCTTTCCGATCAAGAGTGGGATAGTGAGCTAGACATAATAAAAGAGCTGAGCGTTGATGAGTTTTTGGATTTTGTAAAGGCGGATTTTGGATTTACCAACATCATAAGGCTTGCCGCCCACCATCCAAAGCTTGCAGTAAGGCAGCTGTTCAACATCGTAAAAGATATTGCAAAATAATCATCTTATTTTGAAAAAGTCCGATACTATCAGGTCGTGGTATTGAAGCTGAGCCACATATATGCCGCTAGGATATTTTTTGTTGATGATGTGATTGAATAGGCCGGAGCTAGAGTCTTTGAGTTGTATCTCATCAACCTTTTCTCCCTGCTGGTTGAATATGTCAATGTAAATATCCTCACTAAATGCAAGTGTTTTTTGGAGTGCCCCCGATATGTACAGCTGATCGTTTTGGACGTAAGCGTCGATAACTGCTGTTCGTGACCTGTTTGGCAGGTACCTTTCTATGGCAGCTTGAAGTTCGGTGATCTTTGCCTGCGCAGTTGAAAAGTCCTTGTTCTTAATCGAGGTCTCTATGTTTTGCATAATGGAATCAAAAGTCTCCTTGTTTGTCTGGTAGTTTTGTCCTC
>JAWCRP010000122.1:0-3319 GCA_038869175.1 Candidatus Nitrosotenuis sp.
GATGTATTCGCAGAGTTCCACTTGGCATGATCGGTTCCTCGACCAAGTCTTGCATATGCCTCAAGCTTTACGGTCTGGCCAGGTGCAATCTGTACTATTGGAACTTTGTCTGATACAGGTTTTACAGAATCATCTTCAGATACAAGTTCGGCTGACGTTATGATGCGTGTAGTGTCGGTGCTTCCAGAGTCTACCACCAGCATGACACGGCAGTTTGAGCAACCTGACTGGCTTTGACATGAACACTTGGAAGGCTCAGCAAACCTCTTCAAGTCTGTCTTTATCGGGATTAGGCCAAGTCTGTGGGCTATTCCCTCATCTGACATTACAGAAGAGTTGTCTATAAAGTCCACCGTATCTATTGCAAATACCGGCACGCCGTTAAGACAGATTCTCCTTAGGGCATTTGCGTATTGTAATGGAACGCCCTTCAACTTGACTGAAATGCGTAGCTTATCTTGGGAAACTATCTCTAAAGAAGGCAAACAGAAAAAATTTTCCTAGTCCACATAAAAATCTAGCTAAATTTGACAGAGATAAATACCGATATTTCCATATCTACGCCATGGTCGACGTTACCGTCATCAAACACTCGGTGGCTGGGGAAAAATTCGAAATTCTGGTAAAGCCCGATCCGGCACTAGAGTATAAGCTTGGCAAAAGAAAGGATATCTCGACGGTATTGGTTTCAGACGAAATATACACCGATTCCGGCAAAGGAACTAGGGCGTCCACGGAAAAGCTTGTCAAGGCATTCCACACAGATGATACCAACATAATAATCGAGCAGATTCTAAAAAAAGGAGATCTCAACCTTACAACTGATCAGCGAAGAAAGATGATTGGGGAAAAACGCAAACAGATAATCGAGTTCATCGCAAAGACGTACGTTGATCCTCGATCACATCTGCCGCACCCACCACTCAGAATCGAGCAGGCCCTTGAGCAGGCCCGCGTCTCAATAGATCCATTCCGAAATACAGAAGAGCAGGTAAAAGAGGTGGTGGAAAAACTCCGTACAATAATTCCGCTAAAGTCGGAGAATCTACTTTTGGAAATTACGGTTCCGGCTCAATATGCGGCACAGTCGTATGCCGTACTAAAATCAACTGGAACTTTGAAAAAAGAAGAATGGCAAAATAACGGCTCACTTAAAGCAATACTAGAAATACCTGCGGGAGCAAGGGCAAGCGTGATTGATAGGCTTGGCTCTATAACAAAGGGAACAGCTACTGTGGAGATGGTGCGGTAATGGATGATGTCAAACGCAAGTACGTGTTACCTGGAGATGTTATAACAAGCGGGCCATACAGGGCAGAGGACAACGTTCATCTTTTTGAAGACAAAATTATTTCTACTACAGTTGGGATTTCCGAGGTTTTTGATAGCGGTGTTCGTGTAATCCCACTTACAGGAGTTTACATTCCAAGAATCGATGACTTTGTAATTGGCAAAATAAAGTCACATACCTCACTTTCATGGGAGGTAGACATCAACTCTTGTTATCCTGGCATACTGCCGGCGCAGGACGTCTTTGGGCGCGACTTTAATCCTAAAACGCACGAGCTAACATCAAGACTGAAGACAGGTGATCTTATTGCCTGCAGAATTGCAAACTATGACAGGTCAAGAGATCCATTACTCACAATAGGTGATAGGGATCTTGGCAAGATTGACGAAGGCGAGCTTATCAAGATATCGCCAAGCAAGGTCCCAAGACTGATTGGCAAGAGGGGCTCTATGATTCAAACAATAGAAGGTGCCACAAAGGCGATGATAACAATAGGCCAGAACGGATACGTTGTAGTTTCTGCAGAGAATACAGAGGGATTATTAAAGGCGCTTGACGCCATCAGGATGGTAGAAGATCAGGCACACGTTGCAAATCTTACCGAACGAATACAAGAAATGTTAGGATCAAAAAGTGAATAAAAATGGGAGTAAAGAAAACAGACATAGTACTTTTGGACGAGAACGGAATCCGGTGTGACGGCAGAAAGGTCAACGAGCCGCGCAGGATAATGATCAAGGCCGGAGTCCTAAAGAACGCAAACGGATCTGCATACATCGAGTTTGGCGAAAACAAAATTCTTGCAGGCGTCTTTGGTCCACGTGACGTACATCCAAAACACCTTGCAAATACAGACAGGGGCATTCTCCGTTGCAGATATCACATGCAGCCGTTTTCAGTAGGCGAAAGAAAAAACCCGGCCCCATCAAGAAGGGAGATAGAGATTTCCAAAGTTATCAAAGAGGCATTAGAGCCGGCAGTTATGCTGGAGAACTTTCCGCGTACTGTGGTGGATGTTTTTATTGAGATTTTACAGGCAGACGGTGGCTCCAGATGCGCAGCGCTTGATGCTGCCGCAGTGGCCTTGGCAGATGCCGGAATTCCGATGCGGGATATGGTATCTGCATGTGCCGCAGGTAAGGTTGCCGACACAATAGTGCTTGATATCAACAATGAAGAAGACCAAGAAGGACAGGCTGACATGCCGGTAGCATACATGCCAAATCTTGGCAAAGTTACACTAATCCAGCTTGATGGAGTTCTGACACCATCAGAATATGAGAAATGCGTCAACACCGCAATCGAAGGATGCAAGATTGTGTATGAAATACAAAAGAACGCATTACGCGAAAAGTTTTTCGGTGAAAGTCAATGAGTGGAATACTAGACGAGCTAAAGAAGAAAAAGATACTTGCATTGCTAAAGGAAGGTCAGAGGGTGGATGGAAGAGCATTTGATGAGCCAAGGCCACTAACAATAGATGTGGGAGTAATTCCAAAGGCTGAAGGCTCTGCACGCATACGACTTGGCGACACCGAGGTAGTTTGCGGAGTAAAGATCCAGCTAGACAAACCATTTCCTGATCTTGGCGATAGAGGAATCTTCATCTGTACTGCAGAGATACTGCCTCTGGCAGATCCGAATGTGGAGCCAGGACCGCCAGGCGAGGAAGTAATCGAGCTTGCAAGAGTTGTGGATAGGGGAATACGGGAAAGTGGAATGATTGATCTTACCAAACTTGCCCTAGTAAAGAACGAGTCAGTAATTGGATTATTTGTGGATAACAGCGTGACAGATTATGACGGCAACCTCTTTGATGCATGCTCTTATGCCTCCGTTGCAAGCATTTTGTCCTGTCGAGTGCCAAAATGGGACGTAATTGATGGCGTGCCGACCTTAGTGCCAGACCAATTCAATGCACCGCCAATCACAACAATTCCGGTATCGGTAACTATGGGCAAGATAGGAGGACACATTCTGGTGGACCCAAACGCAGAAGAGTGGGCATGCATGGATGCAAGAATTACC
>JAWCRP010000123.1:0-3279 GCA_038869175.1 Candidatus Nitrosotenuis sp.
GTTATTGTAGCTGCTTTTGGTGCAAGCAGACCAGAAGTACTGGCTGCTCCAAGACCGACATTATCGGCAGCAGCAGCACCTGTACCGGTTCCAATTGCAATAAATCGGAATCCTGTGGTATTGTCACCTGTACAAACGCTAGTTCCTGCAGCGCCTGTGGTACCTTGGAATAACAGCTTTGCAACGCAGTTCTCGCCATTGTTCACAATGATGTTATCTGACTGCCTGTATGCTAGAACGTTTCCGTCCGAGTCTGTGAGTGTAGTTACTACATGTCCCGTAATTAGTCCTGTAGCTGCCGTGCTGGCTTCCATGTTGCTCTTTGTCCCACTTATGCCAAAAATAGTTGAGCCAAATAAGCCACCTATAGCTACCAGTCCGATTGCCAAGACTAGTGTAGTTGTGCTTGTTTTCATTGAGGTTCAGATCGGTTTGTTCTATATAGCGATTATGGAATTTTTCTGGAAAAAACAGTACCAATACGGCACTTGAGGGGAAACCGAAATGACTAACTGGAACCAAAAATATATCTTGATTTGCCAAACAATATTCTGACATGCGGGTGTGGTTTCTTTTTGTGTTTGTTCTGTTGTTTGTAATACCGTCAACTGTGTATTCATTCGAACCAATCCCAATAACACTATCGCATACTATGGATGAAGTGATATTTGATGGAAAGTGGACACATAAATCAGAATGGAAAGCATCCAGTCTGAATACTTACATCTATGACGATGATACCCAGATAATACTGCGAAGCGCTCATCAGGACAACTTTGTCTATATCCATTTGAACCCAATAACTGATCATTCCGTGGATCTGTTAGAAGACCATGCTGTTATCTGCTTTGATACAAAGAATAACAAATCCGCATATGCAGACGATGATGATTATTGTTTTATGGCAGTTTTGGCAGGTGGTAGCATCGTCTATAAAGGAAGTAATATCGATGAATTTGAAGAAATCTCAATACCTGAAGGGTTTATCGGTGCAGGCTCTGTTTCCGATCACAACGATAGATACACCTCAATACCTCATCCAAGCTATGAGTTTCGTATACCTACGGATATAATAGGAAGAGAAAATGTCTATGGGTTTTTCTTCCTAGTTTATGATGCGAATCTACAAAAATTTTACACATATCCTCAAAATCTGTCTGTTGATGACTTTGTTCCAAGTCCAAATACGTGGGGCGAGATATACTCGCCTGACAAATCACTGCCAGAGTTTGATTGGCCCTTGGCGTCTTTGATCTTGTCATTTGGAATTATTATGATCCTGGCAAGGCTAAAACACAGGTTCTTCCAAGAGACTATCTGATGAAAATAAACTCGTTGACAGATCTAAACACCAAAATCATACAATGTAAGAAATGCCCGCGACTTGCAGCATATGTAAGAGACGTAGCATCTAAGAAAGTAAGGCGATACAGCCAGGAACAGTATTGGGGCAGGGCTTTGAGCGGATTTGGTGATCCTAGTGCTGAGCTGCTTATTGTGGGTTTGGCTCCTGCAGCACATGGCGGAAATCGTACTGGCAGGATGTTTACAGGTGATAGTTCAGGTGATTGGCTTGCCAGAGTCCTTTATGAGAATGGACTTGCAACAATTCCTACAAGCACTAGAATTGATGATGGTTTCTCTTTGATTAATACATACATCACAGCAGCTGTCAAGTGCGCTCCTCCAAAGAACAAGCCAACACGAGAGGAAATTATGGTATGTTCTAATTATCTTGTACAAGAACTACTGTTATTAAAGAAAATTAAAGTAATAATCTGCCTTGGTAGAATAGCCTTTGATACACTAAAACAGATATTACAAATTAAAAATCAACGGTTTTTTCATGGAAACACATTCTTTTACGAAAATAAACACATAATCTGCAGTTACCATCCAAGCAGACAAAACACACAAACAGGAAGACTAGACTGGAAACAATGGAACAATGTTTTTTGTGAGGCAAAAGCATTGCTACGCTAATAATATGTGAAGTCTGTTAAAACTCAATAATAACATCTGGCATATAGTCAAATTCTAAAATAAACAAAAAGAACATTCGTCGTCAAACTCTACTCGTATGATGAAGAGGTTGATTGGGACGAAAGTCCAGATGGTGAGGGTACGGATGGGAATCTTTCCCCAATTTGTTGCTCTGCAACTGCTGATGCTTCTTGCAGGATTCTGTCGGTTTCTTCGTTTGATACCTCAGAGTCCATGCTGAATGCGTCACCAGCAAGTGAATCCATCATCAGACCACCTAGTGTCTGTGTCATTGAATTCAATTCTGCGTCAGCTTCTGGCATGAATCGTCCTAGCGATGATTTTAGTCCCTTCATGGTGGACATTGCTGGACCGATTGCAACCATTGCATCGCCCAAGTCATGAATTGTAGTCAAACGTAGCTGTACTTGTTCTAGTGCCATTCTTGCATTGCCTAACATTTTTGTGACTTTGCGTATTTCAGCTAGCTCATTTGACAACACTCTGCTTGCGCCTGTATCGTGTTGTTGCATTGCAGCTACGATTCGTTTAAAAAGTTGAGCGTCACGCTCGTGCAATTTGTTAAGCATTGAATCCATTTTTGAGATCTGCAATTGCAGTTTGTTGACTGCCGTCTGTATTCTTGGTTTCAAAGCTCCTTGTGGCTTGACAGAGTCTTTAATTTTCTCTGAAAAGCTTGCCGTATCTTGACGTGCCCAATTCTTCTCGAAGCTGGTCATGTGCGTGTGTTTAGAATTTAATTCTTAATTGATGTAGTTGATTATAATCAACCGATGAGTAAATTTAGCTAACAAAGCGTAAATTATGATATTCGAGACTAAGAATATGGGAAAAGTCGTTGTGTTTGATTCTGGTTTTGGCTCTCTATCAATAATCAAAGCAATTCAAAGGCAGACAAAGTCAAACATCATCTATTTTGCTGATCAGAAAAATTATCCTTATGGTAGGAAAACAAAAAACGAACTAAGACAAATAATTGAAAACTCTATTGAACAATTAGACAGCAAATTTAATCCTGATCTTATTGTACTGGGATCAAATACACCATCATTATTATTTAATGATTTATTTACTAAATATGATAAACTAATTGGAGTCTTACCGCCTATTAACGAATCCATTCAAATTTCTAAAACGCACTCTGTAGCTCTTCTTGTTACAAAAATAGCTGCACAAAGTAATGTGTTAAAACAGTTTCTGAAAAATATAGATACAAAAAAAATCAAAATGACCGTAATTGATTCAAGCAAGCTTGTAGATCTTGTAGAGTCGGGA
>JAWCRP010000124.1:0-3234 GCA_038869175.1 Candidatus Nitrosotenuis sp.
GAATCCATAAAAAAATCGGATGCATGTATGAAGGCGCCAGTTGGAGAATCTGCAGCAGATGTCATAGTTGTGCTGCGAAGAATGTTGAATTTATATGCAAACATCAGGCCTGCTAAATCTTATCCATATATGCCTGCGCTAAAGAATAACATTGATCTAGTTATTGTGCGAGAAAATACTGAGGATCTATACACCGGACAAGAGTTTGAGGTGGAAGGTGCGGCAGTGGCATTTAGAATAATATCAGAAAATGCGTCGCGTAAAATAGCAGAATATGCATTTAAAACTGCGTTACATAGAAACGGACAAAAAAAAGTCACATGCGTACACAAATCCAATGTAATGAGAAAAACAGACGGATTGTTTGCAAGAATTTGTTCATCTGTGGCATCAAACTATCCGCAAATCGAATTTGAACAGATGTATGTGGATGCATGTGCCATGAATCTAATACGCAGGCCTGAAAACTTTGATGTAATTGTGACAACTAATTTGTTTGGCGATATCTTGTCTGATGAAGCAGCAGAAGTAGTGGGGGGCCTTGGAATGGCGCCTGCAGCCAACATAGGTGATAATTTTGCGTTGTTTGAACCAGTTCATGGTGCTGCCTTTGATATTGCAGGTAAAGGAATTGCAAATCCTTCCTCATTCATTCTGTCTGCAAAAATGATGCTTGACTGGCTTGGCACAAAACACTCAGACGTAAAATGCCTTGACGCTGCATCCAAGTTAGAGTCAGCAGTTTATGGTGTAGTAAAGAAAGGGATCAAAACTCGTGATATAGGTGGGAATAGAACCACTTTAGAGTTTGCAAAAGAAGTTGCATCACTACTATCCTAAACATCTGATGATGGTGGATGTATTGACCAAAAAAACAACATCAGACACAATGGTATCATACAAATGATTGCAGCTACTACAAAAATCATGTAATATCCAGCATGCAGCCCTGGAATGAGCGGACCTGGAAATACCGCATAAAACCATACAAATACAACAAAACCAAGGATTACCTTGTTTCGTTTTACTATCAATTTCCAGCTTAAACGGGATTTGTTCACATAGCATCTTTTGCATCTCGTTCTATCATCAGTCATGCATGAAGTACAGACACGTTTTTGGCAAAAATAACACTTCTTATCGCCGAACTTGGAATCACAAAACTCACACGTTGGCAAGATGAGTGTATTTGTGCTTTCAAACTTATTTTCTTTATGGGGTGAGTCTTTCTGGGTCGCGTGGATACAGTACAACCTCACGCACATTATCTATTCCAACGATTACTGTCATCAACCTATCAAGTCCCATGCCCCAACCAGAATGCGGTGGCATGCCCCAGTTAAACGCCCTTAAATGATCCTCAAACTTGGTAGCATCTAATCCCTGCTCCATTATGCGCTGTCTTATCTTTGCCGGATCGTGTAGCCTTCTTCCGCCTGATGAAAGTTCTAGATGACCAAATTGCAAGTCAAACGATTTGGAAATATTCGGATCGTTTTCTTGTGCGTGAATGTAAAATGGCTTCAGACTCATGGGCCAGTCAAGCAAAAAGAAAAATCCCGGATGTTCCTCTCCAACAATCTTCAAGTGAGAGTCAAGCAGATCATCTCCAAAGCTCAACTTGATCCCATTTCTACCAAGCTCTTCAAGTACCTGGGAATAAGTAATCCTCTCAAATGGATGTCTTGGAATTTCGATTTGGCGTTCTAGTATTTTTAATTCTGCTTGGCAATTCTGTATTACGTCACTAAATACTGAAACTATTGTCTTTTCAAGTATATCCATTACGTCAGTGTAATCAAAAAATGCTGCCTCTACATCTACACTGGTAAACTCACTCAAATGTCTCCCAGTGTGAGACTTTTCTGCCCTGTAAAACGATGCTATCTCAAACACTCTTTCAAGCCCTATTGTCATTTGTTCCTTATACAACTGTGGGCTTTGTGCAAGGTATGCTTTCTTTCCAAAATATTCAAGTGAGAATAGATTTGCCCCGCCTTCACTTGCGCTACCTATTATCTTTGGAGTTGTTATCTCTATGAATCGATTATCTGATAGTGTACGTCGCAGTGATTTCAAAACATGATGTCTTATCTTAAAAACTGCGGCTACGCGCTGATTTCGCAAGTCTAGTGCGCGAGCGTTTAGTCTGTTGTCTATGTTGCTTTCAAGTCTGCCTATTGGGTCGATTGGAAGTGGGTGAACGGCTTTGGCAAGTATGTCTAGTGCGTTAGCCTTTATCTCAAATTGAAAGTCTCGCGCCTTTGTCTCCTGGATGGTGCCTTTTACCAGCACTGAACTCTGTCTTGTCAGATCATCTGGAATTGCTGTCTCATCCTTTACAATGATCTGTGCAATTCCAGTGATATCTCGTATGGTTAGAAACGTGATCTTTCCAAGCTTTCTGAGATCTTCTATCCATCCTCCTATGACTATTTCGCCTTGAGTTTGAAGTGACAACTCGTCAATGTTGTGTGTTTTTTTAAATTTCATCGCTTTGCAGACTCCTCAAACTCAATTACTATGTCAAGCTTGCGTAATTTCTTTACAATGCTTGCCACTCGGTTTACGTCTATTGGAAACCGTGCAGTCCACTTTCCTGAAACAATCACCTTAGTTTTTTGTATTCCTCCTGGAACCCATACTACATTTATTGATAGAATTTTTGTCGGAAAGAACAGATCTTCTATAAATTTTCTGTCATTCGCTTCTGATTCAACAAGCCAGACCTTGCCTGAAAACTCCCCTTGCAACGTTCTGTATAGTGTTCTACTTTGCCTGATGATGTCTATGTCGTTTTTTGCAAGATATATTACAAATTCGCCGTCTATCTCTCTGCATGAAAATAAAGAAAACTTGTCAATCTCAGAATTCGTTTTTGCAAGCTTGGCAATTTTTATTGATGCATCAACATCTGCCTTTGTAAGCTGGCCTGCCTCAAGCTTTGCTTCGCATTGAGGGCACAAAATCGCATTTTTTGCGTCAAAACTGCATATTGGGGCTTGCAAACAAATGCTCATCATAGGGAAACTAAGATAAACTTATGGAAATATCATCTTCAGCATCTTTGGTCTAGTTCGACTGCACATTCTTATCGCTGTATGCTAAACATAAATGCCTCTTTAGGATTAAAAACCTGAGCTTGATCGCATCTTGACACTGCTGATAATTGATAATCTCACTACCTCTTATGACACGCAACAAGGCAAAATACAAGCCGTGCAGAATGTCAGC
>JAWCRP010000125.1:0-3193 GCA_038869175.1 Candidatus Nitrosotenuis sp.
GCATCGGAGACATCGCCAAGAGTCCTTGGGGTCTCAATGTCCCTGCATGCTGCATATACTGCGGCAGCAAGAATACCTTCAATAGATCTTCCACGAACTAGATTCTTTGATAATGCCTTTCGGTAAATGTAAGCTGATTTTTCAACTCCGGCATCGGAGAGTGCAAGCTTGTCCTTTAGCTTGTTGAGCTGGATGAACGCATATCTCATGTTCCTGTCTGCCTGCTCGCTCATCTGACTTCTACTGTCCCATGTTCTCAGCCTCTTCATCTCATGTCTTGCCTTGGCAGAAAGCGGCTTTCCAGTGGCGTCCTTGTTTGATACTCCTATCATGGTGGCAAGGCCCATGTCGTGGATGGCAAGCGAGGTCGGTATGCCAACCCTACTTTTGTCGTCGCGCTCATCCTTTGAGATGTGTCGTTCGGGCCCGGAACTTTCAACAATCTCTAATACAACATATCCGCAGTCATGACAGAATTTTTCGCCAGTTACGCCGTCAGTTACCATCAAACCCTTACATCGTACACAATTTTTTCCAGTATTAAATGCGATTGTTGCCATACATATCAGGTGTTTTGCACCAAGAACTAGAAACCTACTACATGGATGTTATCTCTAGAATCAAGATTCATCTTTTTTAGAGTCTGGGATATCTGTGAGCTGCATTCTGATGGAACCGCAATATAAAAGGGAAGCCTGGCAGTCTTTGAACTTCCAGTCTTCATCAGCTTTTTAGAATAGTCCTCAATCTGCTCCTTTGTCTTTTGCTCTGATATCTCATCACACATCTTTGCCTGCCCGATGTATCCGACCTGTTTTGCTCTGTCAAATGCAATCACGTCCGGAGAGTGTCTGTTTATGACAAACGGCTTTTCAAATCCATCATAATCTGCATACTGTATCTCAAGATTTAGCGATGAAAAGTGGTCAATCAGTTTTTTGACTAAAAATCTGTGATCCTGTTGAATTTTTGACAACGCAGCTTGCAGCCTGCATCATTATTAACTCTTGGTGTGATGACTCAATAGGCATCGTTGACAAAGTCATACACAACTAGTCTCATTTATTACCACACGCGACTAGTAATGTTATGGAAATACTTGGAGAAAAAATCCATGTCTGGCTTGATAGTGCGCGATTTGTCAAGGCAAAGCCTGGCGTCTACGTTCTATATGACAGAAAGCTAGAGGCAATATACATAGGCGAAAGCGACAATCTGCAGAGCGAATTTGCAAAATACCTTGACACCAACTTTGAGAGCAATCCATGCAAGCAAAAGACGCACACCTACCAAAGAACATTTACTGCAAATCAAAAAGAACACAAGCAGGCCCTTCTTGATCAGTTCAAACTAGAACATGGATACCTGCCGTGCTGCAACGAAGTAGATTAAAAAAAGTAATCTTTAGAAGTCTTCCTTGTAGTGTACAAGCAACGTCTTTTCCATGATTGGATGCACTGCAACTACATTGTCTCCCTTTTCAGCAAGAAACTCGTTTACCACGTCCTGGAGGAACACTCCTGGAGGCAACCTGTCGGCTTCAAAGTATTGTATTTTGTGAACCATGCAGATGTAGGATGTTGGCGTGATATATGATTAATGTTATTTTCCACAACTAATCTGCTGCATCAATTGGCAGGTATCTTTAGTATGTGGTTTTTGAGCAAAAACTGCACGCTCTGAATAAAATCGGAATCTGTTATCAAACCATCTGCCCACCATCTTGCATTATGTTTTATCCATGCTGGGATGACTGCCTCCTGCTGCCCTTTTGGAATTATTTTGGCATCCTCGATTGTGAGTGTTACTGGTGTTCCTTTGTCTGATATTCTCACCTGTATTCTGTCGATCTTGGACAAGTCTGGCGTTCCCGTGGTGGTGATATCAAAAACATCCACTACCACAGTATGCCACCTATCTTGTACAATTTCAGATATTTGGGGTCTATATGTAAACCAGTTTCCCCTAAAGCCGTCGCTTGAAAAGCTAAGCCATATCTCCTTGAGATTTTCCGGCCTGTCAACTTTGATCCTAAATTGAATCTGCTTGTCAGCTAGATCAAGTTGCGGACTGATTTGAGGACTACGTGTAAACACCGGCAGGCCATCGCCATCTGTGGTGAGACTCAAGCGTGTTTTATCCTGCACACTATCGTAAATTTGAGTTCCCCTTGGTGATTCTAGCTTCCACATTCTGTCGGAAATACTGTCTGATACTGATAGTATTTTGCTGTCCGTATACGAGTTGTTATGAGCTTGCACAGTAATCGTTTTTGGAGTCTCAGACTGAACTGTGCTTGGCGTTTGAGGCTGCGATACGATTACTCGCAGATCCTCAAATTTTTTCACAACCGATATTGTCTGATTGTACCAAACCTCGGATTTTCCAGAAACAATCTCAAGCCGATACGAGCCTGCCGCAAGCGTTGTAAAGTAAGCCTCACCATTATTGAACAAAACACTGCGCCCTAGATTGTTTTTATCGTATAGCTTTGCAGAAAACGTGTTTCCCCATCTGAGCTTTGTTATCTCATCCTCGTATACGTGCACCCTGACATAGTCCACAAGTGATGGCCAGTCAGTCTTTATGGTGATATGCTCGTTTCCAGGCCTTGCATTTATGGGAGTTTGGTATGTGTACTTTGTGTTGCTATCTAAAGAGACTATTATCTTGTAGTGATTGTCTTTTGCAGGTGTGGGCGGCAGCCAATATCGTATGGTCTCGCCCCTAAAGTCGGTCGAGCCCTCTCTTAACGTCTTTCCACTGTTGCCAAGTATTGATACTGTGGCCCCATTAATGGGAGTTCTGCCGTCATTATACAGGATGGTGAATTTTAATCCAGATGATGACGGAATTGTAATCTTGATGAGATTTGGCATGTTCCTGTCAAGCTCAACATACGTGGTATCAAGCAGCATCTCTTCAACATATGTCTGAACCTGGTATCTGTGGTTGGTAAGCAAATATGCCTCAAGATATGGCTTTGTGGGCTCGCCCACAACCTCCTGCTTTGTCTTTCCATCAGAAGACGTGATTACAATTTTCACCGCGGAGTTGAGATAGACCCGATCGCCGTTCGGATATGCAAGCTCGATTTTTACCGGTGTCTCAGAGAATACTGGCTCTGCCAGCGTAACTGACACCAAAAAAACCAAAACCAAAGTTACGACGTATCTCATCTTGTCAACCACTC
>JAWCRP010000126.1:0-3142 GCA_038869175.1 Candidatus Nitrosotenuis sp.
ATTAATGAGGTAATGCCAAAGATACCAAACATGAAGTGGGGGGCATTGTTAAACAGACGCCCAACAAACAGACGAATTCATGAATTGGATCAGATGCTACCACACGACAGACGATGGCACACTGTATTTGACATTGATGATCAGGTATATGTTGATGATATTCAGATTAAAAAATCAGATTCGAAAGACCTGACTTAAGAGCCCATCATGCCAGGCATTTTTGGCGGAATTCTATATGGTTTGGTGACCAAGATCCCATTATCAGCAGAAACGGTTACCTGCTCTAGCGGACTTCCATCCGGTGGTGAGATTATCACCTTTTGACCAGGATCCAATGTTCCCAGCACCAACAAATTACCGCCGCCGAAATCGACTTTCATATTTGTAAGCGGCTTACCGCCAGTATTCTGTATCATGACACGTGCTGTGACAAACAAGTTTTGCGGGTCTTTGAATGGATCGACTTCCACGTCATAATCCTGTGTTAAGAACATGCCTTTTGTTAAAGACAGTGTTGTGACCAGCCCAATTATAGCTATAACCACAACTGCGGTAATTATTAGCAGTTTGTACACAGACATGATATAGAATATGCATTTGCTGCTTAAGATATTTTGCCATTTCGGCCCGTTAATTTGAGATTATGATATCTAAAAACTACTTTCCGCCTTGTTCAGGGATGGTTGAAAGTGTGGTTGTGGAAATAACATTTGGTATCCTACGAAGTTTTCTTGTGACAATATCAGATACTTCTTTGTGTGAGGCGCCCTGAACTTTGACAAAGATATCATACATACCATACGTTCCATGCGCTTCCTTTACCCCGTCAATCTTTAGGATTTCACGCATCACATCCATTTCATGCGCCATTTCACATTTTACAAGAACAAATGCAATTTCCATCTATTCACCCTTAATTTCCTCGCGTGTTTTGAATGTTGGCTTTATTCCAAGGGTACTATAATCACCAGTAGTACATGTAAAACACATCGAATCGTAAGGAATTCCTACTGCAGCTGCAAGATTTTCTGCATCATTGTAGCCCAAAAAGTCAGCGCCAATATCGCTTCTTATTTTCTCTATTATCTGTTCATCAGTTACGCCGTCAATAGAACCAGTAGCAAGCTCATCTTGAGATGGAAAATCGATACCGGCATAACATGGGTATTTGATTGGCGGGTATGTTATTAGCATGCTTATCTTTCTGGCACCAGCACGTTTGAGTGCCTTTATTATTGCCTTTGAGCTGGTGCCACGCACCAGACTATCATCGATTACAACTACATGTTTTCCAGCAATTATTTCAGTAATCGGGATTATCCAACGATTTATTTCCACTCTGTCACTTTGATGTGGCTCTATAAAGCTGCGTAGTGGACCTTTTTTGCTATATCTATCCTTTAACAATCCCTCATCAAACTGCAACCCCATCTCTTGTGCATATCCAAGCGCCGCAGGTCTTGCAGAATCAGGCACAGGAATTACAAGATCAGCATCATTTATTGGGAATTTCTTGGCAAGAAATTGACCGATTCTCTTTCTTGCCATGTAGATGTTAGTACCTTCCATTCTAGATGTAGGATGCGCAAAATATGTAAATTCAAACGAGCAATGGGCGTGTTTTTTTTCATTGGAGAACATTTCTGACTCAACTCCGCTGTTGCTAAACTTTAGCAATTCTCCAGGAAGCACGTCTCTGACTAGCTTTGCTCCAACTGCAGTAAGGGCGGATGATTCTGATGCAACAATTGTCACATCGCCGTCTTCTTTTGAACCAAGCACCATTGGCCTAAAACCTCTCGGATCTCGTGCGGCATAAACGGCATTATCATCAGACACAAAAGTAAAACAGTAGGAGCCAGCCATTTCATTTTTCAAAATAGAAAGTGCACTTCCAAGCTTGCCATTTGTCGACATTAGCGAGACCAATCTTTGTGCCGCAATCAGTGTGTCGCTCGCATTTTGCGGCGTAAATGTGCAGCCACCCACGAGATTGGCAAGCTCTGCCACATTTGCTATTGTGCCATTGTGCGCAATACAAAGATCTTTTACTTTTAATGGTTGTGCGTTCTCAAGATTACTTTTTCCAACCGTAGAATATCTCACATGACCAATGGCGGCAGATGAGGCATACTCTTCTGAGATTTTCTGAAATTCCGAGGACGCCGAAGATACAAGACCCAAACGCTTCACAGGTGTTTTTTTTGGAACTGCTATTCCCCACGCTTCCTGGCCCCTATGTTGAAGTGCACGTAATGCATCAATAATCATAGGTATTACATTTACACCATCACGACTGAAAATCCCAACAACACCACAATTTTCCTTAACCATGAAGCACCAGATCCCTCAGCGAATTTAACCACTTGGTATGTGCCTTATCAACCCTTAGTTTAGCCACATTCTTTTTGTTATGTAGAAATGATATTTGTACACCTTTGAAAGCACCTATTAGTCCAAAATCTACCTTGGCACCTTCAAGATATCCAACCACATTATCAAGATTGGATTTTTCAACAACCAAAAGATACCTAGAATGACTCTCGGAAAAAAGAATTTTATCAGGCACAAGGTTGCTACTTGGAATATTTTCAAGTGACACATCGCAGCCAATGCCATTAGTCATTGCAAGTTCCGACACAGCAACAGCAATACCGCCCTTTGAGCAGTCATGAGCAGCTTTGATTTTTCCATTTTGGACTAGATGTAGCACTGCATCCATATTCCTCTTTGATTCTTTTAGAGTTATTTGCGGACAATTGCCGCCAATGAATTTGTGTATGTACTCGTAATATTCTGAGCCTCCAAGCTCGTCTTTTGTTTTGCCGACGATCAACAACAAGTCGCCATCTACAATTTTTTGGGGAAGTAATGGCTTTTGTTCGATCAAACCTAAAACTCCAATGAGCGGTGTTGGTTTGATTGGACCTTGCGGAGTCTCATTATACAGGCTTACCTTGCCGCCAACGCATGGGATCCCAAAATATTTTGAGAATTCAGCGATTCCTTTTAGTGATTCTAAAAATGTCCAAAATATCTCTGGGTTTTCAGGGTTTCCAAACTGCAGATGATCAACCATCCCAATTGGAGCAGCTCCAGTACATACTACATTTCTGCAAGCTTCTTCAAAACAGCCCATTGC
>JAWCRP010000127.1:0-2977 GCA_038869175.1 Candidatus Nitrosotenuis sp.
ATATGGCCAAGGCCCTCAAGGAATTTATCACAAAATACCACAAAGTCAGGATTATAGGGGGTTGTTGTGGAACAAACCCTGCACATATTGCAGCGCTGCGAAAGGTAGTAGATGAAAAACATTCAACAAGTTAAGTATTTAGAAAAACAAGCAACAAGATGAACATATTGAAGTATGCAAGAGTAAGCTCATCACTTAAGGCAGTCGAACTAAGACAGAATCCACCTCCCTTGATCATAGGCGAGAGGCTCAACACGCAAGGATCTAGAAAGGCAAAACAGCTTGTTCTTGCAGATGATTTTGATGGGCTAATCAATCTGGCTCGCGAGCAGGTAGAAGATGGTGCACACTGTCTTGATGTCTGTGTTGCGACAACAGAGCGTGCAGATGAGCTAGAGTTTATGAAAAAGCTCGTAAAACGTCTGTCGCTTGAGGTGGATGCCCCCCTAGTCATCGACTCCACAGACCCCGCAGTAATCCAGGCCGCAGTAGAGCAGACGCCAGGAAGACCGATGATAAATTCGATTAACTTGGAAGGAGATGGAAGCAAGTTTCACAAGCTTGCCCCGCTCATGGCAAAATACGGTCTTCCTGCAGTCGCACTATGCATAGGCCCAAAAGGAATGGCAAAAACTCCGCAAGAAAAGGTGGAGACTGCCGAATTGCTATACGAGACCGGAAGAAAATATGGACTGAGTGAAGAACAGTTCGTCTTTGATGTTCTCACGTTTACCTTGGCAACAGGTGAGGCAGAATTCCAGGATGCCGGAAAGAACACACTTGAAGGTATCAAGCTTGTCAAGCAAAGATTTCCCAATGCATTTACAGTACTTGGTCTAAGCAACATCAGCTTTGGACTTGTTCCCACGGCTCGAAAAATTCTCAATTCCGTATTTTTGTACCATGCCGTAAAGGCCGGACTTGATGCAGCAATAGTTAACGCAAAGGAGATAATTCCATATACAGAGATTAATGAGAAGGAGAGAAAGTTAGTAGAGGATCTCATCTTCAACGCACATCAGAATGCCCTTGCTGATGTAATTTCGTATTTTGAAAAGGCCGGCGCAAAGGAAACACAAGCAAAAAAAGTAGACGTAGATCCGAGCTGGCCTGCAGGAAAACGCGCCTACTTTAGAATAGTCAACAGATTAAAAGATGGAATCGAGTCGGATGTGATTGCAGCCATTGTGGAAAAGATACCTGGCAGTGTATCTTCGGAGGAGATTTCCAGCTTGCCAAAACAAAAGACACATGCAGCAGCAATTCAGACACTTAATGACGACCTCTTACCGGCCATGAAGGAGGTGGGCGATAGATTTGGCGCCGGTGATCTCATACTTCCCTTTGTGCTAAAATCAGCCGAATGTATGAAGGCTGCAGTAGCAGAGCTTGAAAAGTATCTGTTGCGCGAGGAGGGAACAAGTAAAGGAAAACTTGTTCTTGGTACAGTATACGGGGACGTCCACGACATTGGGAAGAATCTGGTAAAAACAATCTTTGAGAATAATGGATACACCGTATATGATCTAGGAAAACAGGTGCCGCTGCAAAAGTTCGTAGACAAGATAAACGAGGTAAATCCTGACGCAGTAGGTTTGTCTGCTCTGCTCGTATCAACATCAAAACAAATGCAGTATTTTGTAGAACATGCACGAAACAACAACATGAAGATTCCAATACTGTGCGGCGGTGCTGCAATAAACTCCAACTACATCAACAGAATTGCAAAGGATGGAGGAGTCTACGAGCATGGTGTGTTTTATTGCAAGACCATGTTTGAGGGATTAAAGACAATGGACAAGATTGTCTCTGCTGAAAGGCAACAGTTTGTAGATGAGTGGAAGGAAAAGGTGACAAAATGGACTGAGACAAAAATATCACGACCGCAGACCCAGCTACCTCACTCTGGGATAAAGCCAGTATCTCCTCCAACACCCCCGTCACTTGGCAGTCCGATACGAATTGACAATTTCGATCTGGAGCAGGTGTGGACACATATATCGAAAAAGTCTCTGTTCGTTCTTTCATGGGGACTCAGAGGCAGGGGCATAAAGGATCCTGACGCCGAAGGTCACAGATTGCTTGATGAGTGGACCAAAAGGGTGCTAGATGAGAAACTCTTTGAGCCGCGCGCAGTGTATGGATATTATACATGCCATAATGCAGATGGTAAGCTGATAGTAGATTACAATGATGGACAGGTAGAATTTGAATTTCCACGATCTACACAAAACAAACACCTGTGTCTGACAGATTATTTTGGAGCAGATGATATCGTAGCGTTTCAGGCAGTGACTGTAGGCAATAAAGTACAGGAGGCCATCGATAAATGGAACAAAGAAGGCAAATACACAGATGCGTACTATTTGCATGGGCTTGCAGTAGAGACAGCTGAGGCACTAGCTGAGACCATCAACATTCAGATAAGAAAAGAGTTGTCACTTGAGAACGGAAGAGGTCTACGATATTCTTGGGGTTACCCAAGCTGCCCCGATGTTGCACAGCACCACCTAGTATGGAAATTACTAGAGCCACAAAAGTCTGGCATGACACTCACCGAGGCAGGTCAAATAATACCAGAACAGTCAACTGCAGCAATAATAGTACATCATCCAAAAGCAGAGTACTTTGTTTTATGACGAATATGAGATTTCTAAGTTCCTAACAACATAATTGGTGCAACATTATAAATTATTGACAATCATACGCGTGATGGAATCAATGTTATGCGTCAAATCGGAATAAGCAACCAGATTCGCGGAGCTACCTTCTTTCAACACGCTGGTGTTTCCATCGTATACATATTTATGCCAATTCTAGCTCAGAATCTGACAACTTCGATCTTCGAAGTTGGCATCACGGTCGCCTCGTTCTTTCTTGCACAAATTCTCTCCAGCATGTATTTTGGCAGAGTCTCAGATGTTAGCGGAAGAAGACTTGTCTTTATTCGTGCAGGATTTGTAGTATGTGCAATAAT
>JAWCRP010000128.1:0-2786 GCA_038869175.1 Candidatus Nitrosotenuis sp.
CCTATCGACCCCGCGGTTTGGTACCTCGATGTCGGCTTTTCCTATCCTGGTCCTGCAGCAGGGGCCAAGGGTGAGGCTGCTCGCCTATTAAAAGGGAACATGAGCTGGGTTTAGACCGTCGTGAGACAGGTCGGTCTCTGCCTGATGGAAGCGTGGTTATTTGAGGGGAAGTTGCTCCGAGTACGAGAGGAACAGAGCAGCGTGGCCACTGGTTTACCGGTTGTCTGACAAGGCAGGCCGGGCAGCTAAGCCATTTGGGCTAAGCGCTGAAAGCATCTAAGCGCGAAACCCTTCCTGAGACAAAATAACCCTTCTTTCGATGGAGGTCGGCAGTAGAAGACTGCTTTGATAGGATGGAGGTGTAGATCACAAGCTTCGGCGAGTGGTGAGCCTGCCATTACTAAACGACCAACGCACTGGTTAGCCACATTACATAGAGACTATGCGCGATGATTTTATTTTAAAATCAACACCTAGTGTAAACTAGGATCAATTACACGACTGACACGAATTTACAAAAATCTGCAAGCTGATTTTTATTCTAGTTGTAACAAATGCAAATGTTGTCAAACGCACTTAGAAAACAATTCTTTGAGGAAAAATGCGAGCTTTTGCTACAACAAAACGAGATTCGATTTGCCGGAATCATAAACGAGGAAGGACAGTTGATCTCCGGTGGATTCAAGGAGGGAATAAGACCGCTTGAAAATGATGAGGATAGACTAAATACATTCATGGAGTTTGCCTCACGCTTTTCACTTCGTAAAGAGTTTGATAAGACGCTTGGGCCAATAAACTATCTTGCAGCAAGACGTGACAAGATAGTTCTGATAAGCTTTCCGTTTCCAGTCAGCAAGTTCATACTATTGGTATCTGCCGAGCCCACCGTTGGCATTGAAAGCCTTGCAAACAAGGTGGTGAGCGTCTTTAGTGACGTCTCTTAGATCTGTCTTCTATATAGCGTAATTTAGAGAAGTTTTTTAAATTAATAGTTTAATGGTATTATGTGAACGAAGCATACGTTTTGTTAAACGTTGATTATAAACATCAAAAAAACATAATCGAGCAGGCCAAAAAGATACCTACAGTAAAAACCGTCAAGACAGTTTATGGGATATATGACATACTCATAATACTTGAGTCTGATGACATGCAGGAAATAAAAAGTGCTATTGATGTCCACTTGCACAACATTGACGGAATTAACAATCTTACATCATTGATTTCAGTGAGTTAGTTGGCACAGGAATACGAGGTTATTGTAGTTGGTGCAGGACCTGCCGGACTGTCAGCTGGAATATTTGTTGCAAGACAAAAGACATCATGTCTTGTGATATCAAAGGATCTTGGAGGCCAGCTGAATCTAATTCCCAAATTGGAAAACTATCCTGGTACAATGATGTCAAGTGGTCCGCTTTTGGCAAAGACATTGGAAAACCAGTACCTTGTATTTGGCGGCGACATGACATTTGATACCGTCGAAAAAATTGATGAGGTTGAAGGTGGCATGATGGTAAAGACTACACGATCCGAATATATTGCAAAAGCTGTGGTTTTAGCACCTGGCAAAGTACCGAACAATCTTGGATTGCCAAATGAAAACCAATATGCAAACAAGGGCGTGCATTATTGCACAAAATGTGATGCACCGTTCTATCAGGGTAGAACTACTGCCACTGTCGGAGTTGGCGGCTACTTGCTTGAATCTGGAATTTTACTTTCACGTATGGCATCAAAGGTGTATTTGATATACAAGGGGGGTGGTCTTGGTGGAGACAAAGACATGATAGAATCAATTAAGAAAAAAGAAAACGTAGAGCTTGTGCCAAATACTTCAATAAAGTCGATTTCGGGAAATAATACCTTGCAGCAGATTACAATACTTGACAATTCTGGTGCGGAAAAAACAATTCAGGTGGATGGGTTGTTTATAGAGATGGGTTCAAAGATAAACTTGGATTTTGTAAAACATCTTGTTACGATAAACACCAAGGGGGAAATTGAGGTAAGTGATGGCGGCAAGACATCACATCCTGCAATCTTTGCGGCAGGCGATGCAACCAACATTCCATACAAACAGATTGTGGCTGCATGCGGAGACGGGGCTGCTGCCGGCCTGTCGGCATTTAACCATGTTGAGCGGCTAAAAGGCAAGCCTGGAATACGTGCTGACTGGAAGAAGACCATAGGCGATACGGTTTTTCATTATTAGGTTCTTTTCCAAAAGCAGTTAATTTTTATCTCTAGTTACTCGCACTTGATGTATGAGTAGCAAATCAGAGCCCAATGTGGTTGGAGTAAATGTTCTAAAACAAAACGGCCTTGATGTGGATGAGCTGATAAGGCTTCTAGTCTACAACGCGTCCGTAGAGTTTACTGCCTACTACTACTTTACAAACCTGAGAATGCATTGCACAGGTATGGAGGGTGAGGGCATCAAAGGAATAATTGAAGATGCAAGACTTGAGGACCTGAGTCATTTTGAGTCGTGTCTTTCAAGGATATATGAGCTTGGAGGGAGTCTGCCTACCGACGCAACAGAATTTATCAAGATGTCTGGCTGCGAGTTCTTACAGCTGCCGCCAAACAAGACCGACATACGCGCTATTCTGGAAAAATGTCTGAAGGCAGAACAGGGGGCAATTGTGAACTGGAACAAGATATGTCAGATGACCTTCAACAAGGATCCTGCTACGTATGATGTTGCAAAGGACATACTCCGAGAGGAAATAGAACATGAGGCTTGGTTCTTGGAACTTCTATATGGTCGGCCATCCGCTCATATG
>JAWCRP010000129.1:0-2749 GCA_038869175.1 Candidatus Nitrosotenuis sp.
GATGGCAAAAGAATGAGCCTCTTTGAGGGTATAGTACACGGACATATAGCAAAAAAGCCCAAAGGTAATGGCTGGGGGTACGATCCAATATTCATCCCGGATGGAAAAAAACAGACGTACGCCCAAATCGGTGACAAAAACCTGTTATCCCACAGATTCCTTGCACTGCAAAATATGGCTAGGTTCTATATGCGGCAATCCAGCGCTCAATAGGTTTTTGCTTGTTCTGTAATACGACAATCCTTGATGCCACGCTTTCATCCATTATGGAATAGATACTGCTTCTTTTTGCAAGCTCGGATGCAAAGTATCTTACCTCGGAAAACTCTAGCATGTTGTCCCGCTCAAGCCTGTTGGTCGACCTTCCAATATGCATGTATGATTTTGCCTCAATAAAGTGGATGTTTGCATCCCTTACCATCTTTGCAAACGCATCAACGTCGTTTTCCGAGTCGTTATATCCTCGAATCAGCGTCATGCGGAGCACGGTTCTGGTGTCCAAGCTTGACATAATCTTTAACGTTTTATGCCATCTGTCCCATGAATCCCTGTATCTTGGCTTGTTTATCCTCACAAACGATTCATAGTCTGCAGCATTTGTTGAAAGGTACAGCTGCGTTGGAAGCGCATCCTCATCTCTTAGCCTCTCTATCATGTCCGGCTCCTGACCATTAGTCACAAGAAAGATTGACTTGGTAGCATCAAGTGATTTTAGATATTTTATCAACTCTGGAAGCTTTGGATACATAGTTGGCTCACCTGAGAGCGATATGGCATAATGGCTTGGCAAAAGTGATTCGTCAAGCTTTTTCGTATCTGACCGTGGGTCTCCGTAAAACCCCATGATGAGCTTTTCGCGCTCCTTCATCAGCTTGGCAAGCATCTCTTGCGGCCCTGCAACATTTTGCGGCTCCATCTTTAGCGAGTCGTAAAACTCCATTGGACGCCAGCAGTATACACATCTGTTCTCACAGTGCATCCCGGCAGGAGAAAACTCCATGCACTGATGTGTTGATATCCCATAAAATTTGTGCTTGTAGCAGCTCTCATCTCCTTTGAAGGATTTTTTTGTCCAGTGGCACAGCTCAACTGTTGCATGGTCTGCAACGCCATACTTTGCCTTTTTCAGCTGTTTTAGAATGGACGGCCTTATCTGGATAAGCTGGCCGTCCGGCTCCACTACCTCACCTGAGCAGCTCATTTGCAGATGGTATACTTTAATACAATATGAAATCTTCGGGAGAAAAAACCCTGAAAATATTTCAACTTGCAGCCGGCATAACTGCAAATTTTTTAATCAAATCTTAAATATCATAAATTCCTATATTGACCAATGCGGATGATTGTAATCTCAAACAAATAATCCGCGCGTGGCCTAGCAGAACAATATGGTGAGCCCGCAGTGCATAGGCGCTTGCGGCCCAAAGAGGTATTCTCTTAAGGTTCTGCGTTTGAGGCCACGCCACGCATTAATCCAATTTCGGCTGCCGTTTCCAATCAAAATTTAAATGAATGAATCCTTCTGGTAGCTGAAATGAAAAAAGAGACAATCATCGGAAGGTTTCCACACCTGAGGAGACAGTCGCCGCAGGAAATCGCAGTCCCAAGCCATATTGAGACAATACGCGCCGAGGGATTTTCCTGGACAGACATACAAAATCCAACAAGGGCGGAAATAGACAAACTCGGAGAGCAGTACGGCTTTAACGCACTAAACCTTGATGATGCAGTCTCAAAGATACAGCTTGCCAAAATAGACAACTATGAAGATCATTCTTTTATTATACTGCATTTTCCGCCTATGGTGATAAAGCGTGGCATGCCAAAGTTCAGCCAGCTTTCAGTGTTTGTCGGCAAAGACTTTCTCATAACAATACACTCTGGCGACCTAAAGCCGCTAGTTGAGATGTTTGCGCAGTGCAGGGACAGCGAACAAAGGCGCAATGAGCTGTTATCAAAATCGCCAGGATTTTTGCTGCACAAAATTATCGATGCATTAGTTGATGATCTGTTACACACGCTACGAAGAATAGTTGCAAACCTAGATGAGATAGAAGATGACGTGTTTGATGAGACAAAATCCACGCCAAGAAAGATAGCATTGTTGCGACGAGAGATAACTATACTGCGCAGAATAGTAACACCGTTACGCAGAATCGTACTTGAGACATCAAAAAATACGCAACGCTTTTCAAATCCTGACGATGATCTGGTGTTGCATTTTGATGATGTGATAGACCACATAGATAAAGTGGTGGAAACGCTTGAGGAGGCAAAGGAAACAATGGAGATCTACAAAGATTCTGACTTTGTGCTCTCAACGGAAAAGGCAAACAAAATACTTGGAACGCTTACCATACTCTTTACGTTATCAATTCCTGCTACAGTAGTTGGTGCCATTTATGGAATGAACGTCAATCTGCCTGGTGGAATCGAGACTGGAAGCTGGATGTTCCTTGGAGAGTACACCACGTTTGTAATAATGATGATGTTTTCGATAGTTCCTGCGGCAATAATGTTTGTGTGGTTCTATCGGCGTGGATGGCTCACAGACTAACTTACTTCCATGGGAAGATGTAGTTGACGCCCCACCAAACAACAGCAATGGTTATTGCCATTGCCAAAAACCAGCCTTTTCCCTGCATAATTTTGCTGTCTTTTATAGGGAATAATAAACCTGTCCAAAGTTTAGTTAGGTTAATACCCTTTAAATCACAATCAGTCATTGCGGCCTTCGTAGTACAGTGGC
>JAWCRP010000130.1:0-2637 GCA_038869175.1 Candidatus Nitrosotenuis sp.
ACAAAAGTTCCAAGCCCTACAGGAATGAGTGATTCCGATTCTTGTCCTTGAATTCCTTTGATTGATTGAATTGAGGCCATTGCTTCTCGCACATATGATATAATTGCGGCTTCTTTTTGATCAAGATTTGTGGCAAGCGATTCTAGCATTTGCATCTGATAAAGAAGTTGCTGTGCTCGTTCCTCACTCATTTATCAAAACTTGCCTCAGTGTGCTATAAATGCATTCATACTGTTGAAACGGCAAAACCAAAATCTGTTCGTTGTAAAGTGCACGACGCAAAACATCACAGCATAAAAAACACAACAAAAAAGAAGAGAGTTATTTTGCTCGAGAGAAGCGTTTTTCCACTTCATCCCAATTTACTACGTTCCACCATGCACCGACATAGTCTACACGCTTGTTCTGATATTTCAGATAATAGGCGTGTTCCCACACATCAAGTCCCAACAGCGGTACTAGTCCCTCCGTTCTTGGGCTAGTCTGATTAGGCATTGATTTGTACTCGACATTGCCTGATTTTGGATTGAAGACAAGCCATCCCCAACCACTGCCTTGAATGGCAGTTGTTTTAGATGAGAATTGTTCTTTGAAAGCATCAAAGCTGCCAAATGACTTGTTGATTGCGTCCGCAATCGCTCCTCCTGGAGTTCCTCCCCCGCTTGGTTTCATGTTGTTCCAAAACAAGGTATGGTTATCGTAGCCTCCTCCATGGAAGTTGATTGCACCACGTACTGCCTCAGGCACTTGGTTTATGTTTGCAAGAACTTGTAGCAGATCTTTGCTTTGCAGATCTGCTGGAAGTTTTTCCCAGTTATCATTAAGGCCGTTTGTGTATGCTTGGTGATGTTTTGTGTGGTGAATTTCCATGGTTTTTGCGTCAATGTGCGGTTCCAATGCATCGTATGCATATGGTACTGCAGGAAGTGTGTATTTTCCCATGTAGGCTTTAAACACGTTCATAATTTAACGATTTGGGATATTACATATCCAATACCAGAAAGATTCTCTAAGTTTGACTGGTGCCTGTTAACAGAGCCACAGAAATAAAATGTAGATACATCAACTGAGATTTAACAGATGAAAAGAAGGATAGTTTTCAGTGCAATCTTGCTTGTATTGATTACCACTCTTTTATCACATCAATTGTACGACGAACCTGGCCTTGAGCTGCAGATGGATAAAAGCACACAGTATGTAGGCGTACAAAGACCGCATAATCTTGGATTTACCGGCGATGGCATCATGGTTGCGGTGATAGATACCGGTGTGAACTACAACCATCCGGATCTTTTTGGTCTTGGTCATGGAGGCAAAGTTGCAGGAGGATATGACTTTGTGAAAAACACCCAAGACCCAATGGATGAAAATGGTCACGGAACGGAAGTTGCAGGGATCATAGCTGCAAACGGAATTATGCGCGGTGTGGCCCCAGATGCAAAAATTCTCGCATACAGAGTATCTGATACCGGTGCGTCAGTTTCATCAGAGCTTATCATAAACGCAATAAGAAAGGCAACCGAGGATGGTGCCAATGTAATCAACATAAGTCTTGGAGTAAACCGTACCAATGAGAGAATTGATGATGCAATAAACGATGCCGTAAGAAAAGGAGTGGTAGTTGTCGTGGCAGCAGGAAACAGTGGTCCTGATCTTAGCACCATAGGCAGCCCCGGAAAGGATCCCCATGCAATCACTGTAGGAGCAACATACAACAACATAACTGCTAGCTTTGTGGCAACACTTCAGGTAGATGGAAAGCGACTTGAAGTTCTACCAATGATAGGCACCAACCCAACCAGCCAGATAATTGAAGGCGAGATTATTTTTGGCAAATACGGACGGATTGAGGATCTCAGAGACATAAACGCAAAAGGCAAGATACTCTTAGTTGAACGTGGTAGTGACAAAAAGGACGAGATGATCTATTTTTCAACCAAGGAAAGAAATGCCGCAGACATGGGAGCAAAGGCAGTAATAATTTACAACAACGATTCGGGTATATTTCTTGGAGATCTTAGAAACAAAGAAGAAGGACCAGACTATAGGCCACGTATTCCAGCATTATCAATGTCAAGAGAGGACGGGCTTTGGTTAAGAGCAATGCTGCAGAACAGTACCATTGGAAAAATAAACATGTTTTATCATCCGGACTTTGTCTCACTTTTCAGCTCAAGAGGTCCAGTGTCACCATTTTACATAAAGCCCGACCTTGTAGCCCCAGGTGTCTTTGTGAATGCAACATCGTTGAATGGATACAATCTTACAAGCGGGACGAGCTTTGCTGCACCGCATGTATCTGGCGCAGTTGCTTTATTACTGCAGAAAAATCCTACATTGACGCCAAGCGAGGTCGCATCAATAATCACAACCACATCAGATCCCATAAAAGATACCCTCGATTCCAGCTTTCCATACTATGTGAGCGGCGCAGGCAGACTCAATGTCACCAAGGCATTTGATGCAGACATTGTGATTACACCAAACTATGCAATACTTGACCTATCACCATTTTCAAAAACTGCAACAGGTGAATTTGCACTCAAGTCGTTATCCCAAAAGACTCCCGACATAGACGTCAAGTTTGATTTTGAGTACACAGTAGCAGATTTTGATTATACCATAAATGATGACATG
>JAWCRP010000131.1:0-2613 GCA_038869175.1 Candidatus Nitrosotenuis sp.
AATATGGGAATGTGAATTTGGACGGTTCAGATGAAAATGTGTGCATGCTACCAGTAGAGGCCTTCCTTACGCGCTCGCTTTTTGAGACGACCATTGCCAGATCCGCAAGGTCATCATCGGATTTTGAGTATTCCAGATAGTACACTGAAACAAAGTTCATTGTCCCATCAACTTCGCGCTCAAAGAGATCGCTGTTTGTATTGAAGACAAACGAGGTCTTTGTCTGCTTGAACTCGTCTATGTCACGAACTACCGAGCCATCCTGGAACTTGGCCAAAAGATAGTGGTTTGCGTGTAATGGAAAGTACGGCTTGCTGTCGCTTGAGAATGTGGCAGTAACAAAGTAGACGTTTTCGACGTGTTTAGAATCCTGCCATGCTTCCTTTATCTCAATTGACTTGTGATCATGTGTGTATGGAACGCATGCATATCCGTCCAAGGTCTGAGACACTGGAATTTTGCGTACATTACCGTATTTATCGTTTTTTTGATCGGTTTTTTAACTCCGATTTACTTGTGTGCAAGCAGCACATCGTAGTTCGATAGTTATTTAATAGTAATATACGCCGACAATTTTTGTCCCAAGCTAGCTCAGCCTGGTAGAGCTTCCGGCTGTAGTGGTTGGCCATTGGCTAACACAAATCAGCCTACTAGGCATACACAGAAACCGGGTTGTCGAAGGTTCAAATCCTTCGCTCGGGACTACAACTTAGGTTAAATCCCTCCGTGAGAATAGAGGTTTAGAATGAGTACTGCAAGACTGGAATCTGCAAACAGGCTGGACATCTACAGATTTGACAGGCTGATTCACAGCACGCTTGCGGACGTTAAGAAATCGATCTCCAAAGAAAACTTTGATCTCATAATAAAATACGACAAGGTTCTGGTTTCGCTTTCCCAGTCAAAGGCAAGCAGGTTAAGGAATCTCAAGTTTTTGAAGGCATTAACTTTGCTCAACAATATCAAAACATAGAGTTGTGGAATGGGGATAAAGTCGCCTCTTTGTTGGGAGAATTTGAACTTTTAGATACATCTGATGCGACAAGACCGATTACCGCAAATACTATCAAAATGGTGGAATTTAAGATCACACTTGACGAGGTCAAAAAATACGCAGAAGAATCTGCTCAAAAAAGATCTAAAGGTGGCATATTTGGACGTAATAAAATCATCGAGACAGTAAAAATCATCCAGAGATTTCTTTATCCATACTATGACATTGACGTTGATGCCAAAGTTCACCAAGTAGAAAAGACTGGATGGTTTTCAAAAGAAGAGATTGTCACTATAGTATCGAGTAGAATCAGTGTGGACGCAAATATCGGAGCTATAATCCACGCACAGAAAGAGGGCATTTCTTATGTGTATTCCTATTTGAGTGGCCTGACTTCAGATGAAATTTTCATGTTGTATTATGTGTCCGGAGTTAAGGAATTTGAAAAGCGTAACCTTTCTGCAATAGGCTGGACTAGTAACAGAATCAACAATACAGTAAACAGTTTGATGGCTCAAGGAGTTCTCATGCAGACCAACATGAGGCCGGCTACTTACAAGATTGTAAAACCATATCCTGCCGATCCGTCCGTCTTCCAAAGCATCATGAAAGGTCATACTGTAACTGAAAGTATAACAGAAGATAAAAAAATTGATTGTACTGTTCAACCGGCAAGTATTGCTACACTGTTTCAAGGTTTTTGGTCTGGATGTAATGTAAAATCCGTTGATCTAGTGTATTATCCATATTATATGATTACATACGAGCGTAAAGACGGGACGAAACGATGTGAAATCATGGATGGCGTACACAACACAAGACAGGAATATTTGGAAAGAATAATTCCTGCAACAGACTAGCATTTTAACAGTTTTGACTTCTAAATATCGTCTATTTTTATACCTAGAAAAGGGAATTCAGTTTTCTTTATTATCAATAAACATGTTTGATTCCAAATTGGCTCTGGGTTCAAACCTTTTGAGCTGTTGCTTCGACTGGGATAAAGTCATAATCATTATTTTATCATGATAAATCCTAAGCCTCACTAACATGAGGTTACAGTTTCGCATTTTTTAGGGACAAATCCACATTCAGTTCAAATCCTCAATGACTTGAACGCCTGTTATATGGTTGGAATGTTTTATTGAAAATGATTAATTTATCGAGAGAAATGAAGCACAATAAAATAATAAAATATTCTTTCAACCCTTAAATCGTATCATCTAAGAGAAGTATCGTATGACGACAAACAGCGAGATAATAATGAATCTTGATAATCAGTATTTAATTGATGTAAATAAGAAAATTCTCGAAAGACATGCGAAGATACATAATGTCAAAGTATACATCGAGTCTACTAAAAATATTGATCTTGTAATTCCAATGGTAAACAGCGTTGGTAATTCCGGAAATAAGGAAGAAAATTTGATTGAAAAAGCAGCTTATATAATGGCTGTAATTCCATGGGCTCAAGCATTCTTTGATGGCAATAGGAGAACTGGAATTGTTGCTGCAAGCAAATTACTGTATGATAATGGATATGAATTAGATATTGACCCGGAAAACGAGAATTTGGAATTAAGAAATATGTTAAGCGAGATCAAGAAACAGAGCAGAAC